>NZ_JAUBVJ010000187.1:0-4287 GCF_036702785.1 Microcoleus sp. AR_TQ3_B6
CCGAGTTTATCCCCCAATCTTCGTCCAAGCAAACAACACGCGCTTGGTTTTCTGGCAATGCAGCAGACAACTTTTGAGTCGTCACTAGAACTGGCATCTGTGAATCATTTAACATATAGGCTAAGCGCTCAGAGGGATAGGCAGGGTCTAACGGCACATAAGCTCCCCCCGCTTTAAGAATGCCCAACAACCCCACTATCATCTCCAGCGATCGCTCTATACAGATTCCCACCAATACCTCTGGTTTTACCCCCAGTGCTTGCAAGTGGTGTGCCAGCTTGTTTATACGGCAATTCAACTCCCGGTAGGTCAGTTGCTTATCTTCAAAAACCACCGCTACTGCATCCGGCGTCTGTTCCACCTGCGCCTCAAATAGCTGATGAATACACAAATTCTTAGGAAACGCTAGATGGGTATCATTCCACTCAACGAGCAACTGGTGTCGCTCAGCGGCTGTCAGCATCGGGAATTCTGAGACTTGCTCATGAGGATTGGCTACAATCCCGGTAAGTATTGTCTGAAAATGCCCGAGCAGGCGCTCAATCGTGGCACTGTCGAATAAGTCTGGATTGTAATCGCAGCTCAACTCCAACTCGCTGCCTATTTCGAGGACATCTAAGCTGAGATCGAATCCAGTAAAATTGATAGGAGAAGGGAATAACTCTGTCTCCAGTTCAAACATTTCTGGTACAGCTACAGGTCGATCCAAGTTAAAAGTTGCTGTAACGATAGGAGACATACTGATGTCCTGGCTTCCTTTTAACTTCTCGATCAACCTGGCAAAAGGATAATCCTGGTGGTCAAAAGCATCTAACAATAATTTTCTGAAAGCTGCTAGATGCTCCGAGAAAGTCGAACACCCAATGACGGAACCTCTTAAAGGCAATAGGTGGGTACAGTAGCCAATAAGCTTTTCACTGCCCTTGAGAGAGCGTCCTGCAACAGGAATACCAACCACAAGATCGTCTTGACCTGTTAACCGATAAAGTAAAAGCGTGTATGCCGACAGGAGGGTCATAAACAGGGTACAGCTTTTCTCTTGGCTGAACCGTTTAACGTCGCGACAAAGCTTGGCGTCAAGCCGTGTAGTTTGCCTGCTACCCCTATAGGTCTTTATTTGTGAGCGAGGACGGTCAGTTGGTAAGTCTAAGACAGGAATTGAGCTGGCAAATTTTTCCAACCAGTAGGATTCATGGGTTGCCATTTCCTCAGTTTGGCTTTGCCGATCCTGCCACTCTATGTATTCTCTAAACTGCTTCGGTGGCTCAAGTTGGCAAATGGTTCCCTGACACTCAGCCGTATAAAACGCACCTAACTCTTGTAGGATTACACCCATCGACCAGCCGTCGATCAGAATATGATGAGCCGTCAATACCAGCAAGTGAAGTTGTTCTTTTAGCTTGAGGATATGGATGCGAAAGGGAGTCTCCTTTGTTAGGTCGAAAGGTTTTTGACTTTCTTGTCTCAACCACTCAGCAACTTCGGACTCTGAGTAGCGATCGCCCACACTTGATAAATCAATCAAAGGAACGTCTACCTTCAGAGTGGGTAAAATCTCCTGAAAATCTCCTTGCTCACTAATAATTGTCCGTAAAGTCTCATGGCGTTCAACAAGTTTTTGCACAGCCTGACACATTGAACGCAGATGAAACGGACCTTTTAATTGAATGCTTGTGTAGACGTTGTAAGCGAGGGAACCCTCGTCCCCTAGTTGGGTCAAAAACCAAAGTTGCTTTTGAGCCTCGGTTAGGGGTAATTTCTCTGCTTTTTTTGCTACTGGCTTCTCATTGGTGAGGAGCGTAGTTAAAGATGGCGAAGCTAGCAGAGCATCTGTAGGTGTAGAGGGTTTTGTTAAACTGCTTGATGCTCCATTTAACTCTTTCTTGGTCTCGGGAAAATTTTCCAAACTTTTGGGTAGGAAACCTCCCGCTCGTAGCTCCTCTATGCTGTCCTTGACTGCCTGAATCACATAATCAACATCTGCATCGGTATGTGCAGCAGATAGAAAACAGTTGCGTCCTTCCCAGATATAGACACCTTTTTCCAGCAAATGATAGAAGAACAAATCTAAATTTCCTGAAAAGGTGAAGCGAAACAGCGAACCAAAATATACGATGCGGATCGGTACATCCTCGGCTTCAAAGTAGGTATTCAGAGTTTCAGCTAACTGCGATGTGCGTTGATTCAACTGCTGCTGAATGGCTGGGCTATGCTCCTTGAGATGCTTGAGTACGGCCCGTGCGGTAGCCATAGTAAGGGGATGCTTGTTGAAGGTTCCTGCAAAAAAAGTTGTTTCCGCATGAGGAGATGACGCATCTCCATAGTTCCACAGACCGCCATCAATTCCATTCATGTAGATAGCCTTGCCAGCCACGACCCCAATAGGCAGGCCACCACCGATAATCTTGCCATAGGTGACTAAGTCTGCTTCAATACCAAACCACGCTTGGGCACCACCAGGATGAATGCGAAAGCCTGTGATTATTTCATCAAAGATTAAGACCGTTCCTGCTGTTGCCGTCAATTGCCTCAGCTTTTGTAAAAACGCTTTGGGTTGTAAATCGGGTCTGCGACTCTGTACGGGTTCAACCAGAACCGCTGCTAATTCATGAGCGTGCGCCTGCAAAATTTCAAGCGATTGAGGATTACCATAATCAAGCACCAAAACATCTCCAACGATGTTTTGTGCTATTCCTGGAGTTATGGGGACAGAACGTAGATGTCCGTCCACAGTCTGTGCTTTCGCCAAAACTCCGTCAAAATGCCCGTGATAAGAACCTGAGAATAAAGCAATCTTGGTGCGACCTGTGGCCGTGCGTGCTAGACGCAGTGCTGTCATAACGGCTTCTGTACCTGAATTACAGAAAGTTACTCGCTGCACACCAGTCATGGAGCAAATTAATTCAGCTACCTCACCTGCGAGGTCGGATTGTGGGCCCAGGTGTAGACCTTGCTTCAACTGTGCTTCCACTGCGCCTGTGATAAAGGGTGCATCGTGACCAAATAGCTGTACCCCAAACCCCATTGTGATGTCTACATACTCATTACCATCTAAATCCCAGATTCTGGAGCCTTTGGCACGCTGTCCAATAATGGGATAAAGCATCTCTTTAATAGAAGGACGAAACCCCGCAGAAGCTCTGCTGTCAGCTAAAACAGGATTATAGGCTTGCTTTCGTTCTTTCGATTTTTGAGTACGCTTCGTATAGCGAGAAATTAACTCCTCAAGGTGTCGTTGCCGATCGGGACTTAACCGAAGGTTCAGTTCGGGCGATCGCGATCGCAGGGGTAGAATTGGTTCTGCATTAACTCGATCTGGCTCTGTTTTACTCGATGTAGAGTCCGAGGATTCATCTGTGGTGATTTGGGATGGAATGGATGCCTCGGCAGGGGTGTTAACATTGGATACTTTTTGATTGAGAGATTCAAAAAGGGCGGTTTGGGTTAAAAGAGATTTTTCGGGATTAGCAACGTTTTTGCCTAAGAGTTCTAGTTGTTGAGACATGACCTCAAGCTGCTGCGCCATAATTCGTTCTAGCGCAGTCTTAGGTATCCCTACCTCCTCTACCTTATTTGGCACTCCAGACCTAGATATATCCTCTTTTGCACCTACATCTGTCGCTAATGCTGAGTGTTGGGATGGCACAGTAGCCTTGACCTCTGGTTGTGGGTAAACTTTTTGTGCCCACTCTGGAGTTATATGTTTATCTATGTAGGTAGCTAGAGCATCAATGGTAGGCAACCCTTCAAAAAACTGGCGAATTGCCACCTTAATTCCAAAGGTGTTTTCAATCGTGTGGACAGCCTCTATGAGAATCAGCGAATCAGCACCCATTTCCAGGAAAGGTGCATTAACATCGATTTCATCGGGGTTCATTTGCAACAAACGAGCCACAATGCTACGCAATTTTGATTGACTGCTATTACCCTGGGCGATCGCAGGTGTCGTATCAACTTTTGGCTCAGCTACAAGGATACTAAGTTCAGCCGAGTTGAGTGGTTGAAATTCTGGAGCATTCCTTGTATGGTCGGACTGATTTTCCCTTAAGTTAGTACCATTCGGCTCAACTTTTGGCTGAGCTACAAGGATACTAAGTTCAGCCGAGTTGAGTGGTTGAAATTCTGGAAGGTTCGTTGTACGGTCGGACTGATTTCCCCTTAAGCTAGTACCGTTCGACTTTGATAGTTGTGTATCTAAATCCTTAACACTTAGAGGTTTTTCAGGCTCAACCCAATAACGTTTGCGATCGAAGGGATAAGTAGGCAGAGGCACTCGGCATCGCTGGT
>NZ_JAUBVJ010000188.1:0-4252 GCF_036702785.1 Microcoleus sp. AR_TQ3_B6
AATTCAGTATCAGGTAACAGGGGAATATTTAGCTATATTAAAAGGAGTGACTGCCAGCAGTATAGTTGAGCTAGTAAGTTTCGTGGTGTAGCTTTCGGGGATGGCGATATATTTTGCATCCCAGCAACAATCTACCCATAAAAGCTGCCCCTGTAAATTGTGCCACCCAACCGGCGTAAGTACCTAAGTGTTAGGAATGATTGAAGTTGGCTTAGTTATTGTCAGATAAAAAGGTTACAAATCCTATGAGATCGTGTCCGGTCGATAACCCTTCATCATGTAGGGATCCGTGAGCCAACAATATCTGCCAACAATATCTGCCAACAATCTCCAATCTCAAAAACCCACCCGGCCGGGATATTATGGTCAATCGCTCGGACATGATATGAAATGAAGCTGGGAGCAAGAAAATAGTAATTGGAGTTTTTTGGTAAGGAGAGCGGGCGATCGAATAGAAAACTTGACCACAAAAATGACTGCCAGGAAAGACAGAACTTACGAACTAGCAAATGGCGGTGCGCGCTCCTGTGCCCACTCAGGAGTCTAGTCATATCATTTCCGGTTACACCGGAATGATGTTGATGGTTGACTGTTGACAGTGAACAGTCAACCATCAACCGTCAACAGTGAACTCGAATTTACTATTCCGATGCTAAGGAATTTGATCTCACACAACAAGCCCGATTAGAGAAGTTTTTAATGAGCAATAAATATTTTTTATTCTGCTCACCGCTTGAAAAAGTAAGAGACTACAAATGACCCCACAAAAAAATGCTTTACAACTAATTTTTATTGACTCAAATGTTGAAGATTACCAGAGTTTAATTAGCGGCATTTCCCCAAATTCTGAAGTAATTATTCTAGATAAAACGCTCGATGGCATTGAGCAAATCACCGAAAGGTTAGCAATTGAACAAAATATAGAAGCAATCCACATCATCTCTCACGGCAGTCCAGGTGCTGTACAACTCGGTGCAAATACACTCAACAGCAGCAACATAGAAAGCTTCGCCCCTCAACTCCAACAGTGGCGCAAAGCATTAATTCCCGGTGCGGATATTCTCCTCTACGGGTGTAATGTCGCCGCTTGTAATCAGCCTTGGCAAATAGAATGCGCGGCTATACAAAGAAATTCCGCCTACCCGGACTATGGAATTTCAACCCGCGCAGGCGGGTTTAGTTTGTGTAGTAGCGGTTTTAACCGCCCAGTTGAAAATAGTCCTACAAAACCTACAAAACCTAACCAATTCCTCGAACGCCTGAGTGAATTAACTGGTGCCGACATCGCCGCCTCCGCTAACCCCACCGGCAATGCGGCACTGGGTGGAAACTGGGAACTGGAAGTAAAAATCGGTCGCATCGAAGCAATACCGATTCAGGCTTTAGGCTACAGCCACATCCTAGCCACCGCTAACCCCGATAACAAAGCCATTCCAGTCAACTCCCCCCCAATTGCTATCGGCGTACTGGCCAACGACACAGGAAGTACCCGCCTATCAGTACAGAGTATTACCACCCCCACCAACGGCACCGCCACTACCAACGACTGGATCTATGCTGGTGGCAATTTCACCCTCGTCAACGGTACCTCTCGCAACCATATAGCCCGATTGAATAGGGACGGCAGCCTAGATACCACCTTCAACCCTATTATCGAACCCACTGGGACCAGTGACGCGGTGTGGGCGATCGCCCTAGATAGCAGTGGCAAACCAGTGATCGGTGGCACTTTCACCAGCATCAACGGCACTCCTATCAACCGCATTGCGCGATTGAATACCGATGGTAGCCTAGATACCACCTTCAACCCTGGTAGCGGGATAGATAACGCCGTCTTAGCCATCGCCTTAGATAGCAGTGGCAAATTATTAGTTGGTGGCCAATTCTACAGGGTCAACGGTATAGTTCACCCCTGCATTGCCCGATTAAATAGTGACGGTAGCTTAGATATCAATTTCAACGCTGGTTCTGTAAGCGGCGCCGTCCAAGATCTCGCCTTAGACAGCAGTGGCAAACCAGTAATCGGTGGTAGTTTCACCATCAACGCCATCCCTCGCAACCGCATTGCCCGCCTGAATACCGATGGCACCGTGGATATCAACTTCGATGCTGGTGCGATCGATGGAGATGTCTATGGGATCGCCCTTGACAGCAATGACAAACCCTTTATCGGTGGTCCTTTCACCACCATCAACGGCATCCCTCGGAACCGAATTGCCCGCCTGAATACTAATGGCACCGTGGATAACGGCTTCCTTCCTGGTAGTGGGATGGATGGAGATGTCAATGCGATCGCCCTAGATAGCAGTGGCAAACCCATAGTTGGTGGCAATTTCAGCACTTTCAACGGCACAACTCGCCAAAGCATTGCCCGATTAAATACCGGCGGCACTCTGGATTTTACCTTCAACCCTGGTAGTGGGATGGATAACCGGGTCGAGGCGATCGCCCTAGATAGCAATAGCAAACTCATAGTTGGTGGCGCTTTCAGCAAGGTCAACAACATAACTCGCAACCGCATTGCCCGATTAAATACCGACGGCACTCTGGATAACACCACCTTCAACCCTGGTGTGGTGATGAATAACCGGGTGCGTGCGATCGCCCTTTACCCCTCAAGCAACATCCTCTACACCCCCAACGCCGGATTCAACGGTGTAGACACCTTTCAATACACCGCCACCGACGGCACCGCCTCCACACCCACCACCGTCAGCGTTTTAGTCAACGACTCCCCCGCACTAGATAACACCGGCACACCCACTCTCAACCCCCAAAACCAAAACGACAGCGCCAGCCCAGGTACACTCATCAGCACCATCATCGCCAACCTCGGCGGTACAAAAATCACCGATCCCAACCTCAATGCCTTACAAGGTATTGCCATCACCAACCTCGACACCACTAACGGCACTTGGCAATACACCACCAACAGCACAACCTGGAATAACGCCCCAGCCGTTTCTGCCACCAACGCCTTACTATTAGCCAGTGATGCCAACACCAAAATTCGATTTGTTCCCAATCCAGGTTATAACGGCACTCTCACCAACGCGATCGCCTTTGTCGCCTGGGATCGAATTACTGGCACTAACGGCAATGTAGCCAACGTAACCGCAGAACGAACGAATAACACTACATCCAGTGTTTTCAGTAGCGCTACTGAAACTGCCAATATTGCCATTAATCCCCTTCCCACTGTTACCAGTGTTAGTGCCGCCACACCCGACGGGACTTACGGTATTGGTAGGGCGATCGACATTACAGTTAAGTTCTCTCAAATCGTCAATGTCACAGGCACGCCGCAACTTAGCTTAGCAGGTGTAACTCCTGTCGCCAGCTATTTTTCAGGCACCGGCAGCGACACATTGACATTCCGGTATGCAGTAGCGAACGGCGATATCAGCCCAGACTTAGACTATGTTTCAACAACTGCTTTATCCCTGAGCGGGGGTACTATTAAGAATGCGGTCAATGGTGATGCCATCTTAACTTTAGTAACTCCGGGTGCAGCGAATTCTTTGGGTGCTTCCAAAGCAATAGTTATTGATGGCATTGTACCCACAGTTGCCTTAACCTCAACTTCACCAACAACAGTCAACGCACCATTTAGCGTCACAGCAACATTCCGTGAAAATGTCAGCGGCTTTGATAATACTGATATCACCCTCGCCAATGCGAATGTCAGTAACTTTGTCACAGTTGACGGCAAAACCTACACCTTTGATGTCACACCGAATGCTGATGGTCCCGTCACAGTTGATGTACGTGGGGCAACAGCTACTGATACTGCGGGTAATAATAATACCGCTGCAACTCAACTGGTTCGTAATGCTGATGTTACACGGCCAACTGTTGCCTTAACATCAACTTCACCGACAACCATCAATGCACCATTTTTAGTCACAGCAACTTTCAGTGAAAATGTCACAGGATTTAGTTCGAGTGGCATTAATGTTACTAACGGTACGGTGAGCGGTTTTACAGGTAGCGGCACGACTTATACTTTTACCGTTACTCCGAATGCTGATGGTAATGTCACCGTTAATGTACCGGAGGCAACAGCTACTGATACTGCGAGTAATAACAATACCGCTGCCACTCAACTGATTCGTACTGCTGATGTTACCGCACCTGCTGCTAGTTTGGGTGGAGTTTCTAACATAACTAATGCGGGTGGTACAAGTCAGACATTGACAGTTACTTTCAGTGATAGTAGTGGAATTGATGTTAGCAGTTTAGATGATTCTGA
>NZ_JAUBVJ010000189.1:0-4188 GCF_036702785.1 Microcoleus sp. AR_TQ3_B6
TCTCACGCGATAAGACAGTAGAAATGCCAAAATCTATGATTTGGACTAGCCCTGTTGTCGAGTTAATAATAATATTGCTGGGGTTGATATCTTTATGAATAATGTTATGTTGATGGATTTGGCCTAAAGCTCTGGTTATTTTGATAGCTGTGGACAAAAACTCTTGTAAGGTAAGTTTTTTAGAAGCCAACCACAGCTTTAATGATTCTCCGCCACTATCCTCGGAAATAATAACCAAACTGTTCTGGTATCTTTCTAAGCTGTAGGTTTTAGGGACACTTTCTAGGTTCAGATTGCGCGTAATTTCGTATTCTTGCTTGTATCTGACTAAGGAAGCTGGCAGAGGATAATCTAGCTTGAGAAATTTGAGAATTATCGGTTGGTTGTCTTGCTTTCTCAGGCCTCGGTAAACTAAAGAATTGTTACTTTCATGAATTTGGCTGGTAATTTCGTAGCCTGCTAAGTTAATCATCATTGCATTCTCTCTTAAAATATTAATACACAAGCTTTTGAGGAAGTGTCAATTTATAAGTAGATGTATTCTCTGATACGTAATTCTAATCTGCACTTCCGGAAAACTGAAGCTTTACTAAAAATAATTTTGTTTAACATTTCTTAAAAAAAATAAAAATAAAGATTCATATTAGGAGATATCTCGCTCTACAGTTTCCTCCAAAAGCAGGCAGAACAGAGTAAAGAGCGATCCCCGTTGGTCTTCAGAGGAGATTTGTAGGGCTTGTTAGAGTTACTATATCGATCGTCAGATATGCCTCGACCCGATCGTATATATCTAGAACTTAGGCATTGACAAATTCACTAAAATGTGTGAGAGGCACAAAAATAAGGTAATTCCGACGCTAGAAGCCGATCGCCTGGATGGAGCAAACACACAGCAAGAACTGATTCATGTGTGGCTGCCACTTGCATTGCCCGGAATTGCTTCCACCGCATTGCTTTCGATCATTTTGTCCTGGAATGAAGCCTGTTGCAGCCTCAACCTAACAACGGCTAATGCCGCTCCTTTAACCGCATTTATTGCCTCTTTTTTTTGTCCTCAAGGATTGTTTTGGGCAAAACTTTCGGCAGCCTCAACTCGGGCGATCGCACCCATTTTAATCTTCGGTTAGTTGAGTCAACGCCAATTAGTAAGCGGTCTCACCTTTGGTGCCGTGAAATAATCATTTGATTTTTAATGCTTTAATAGGAGTATTTCATATCCACAGTTGCTTTAAGAGATATTCACAAAACCTATGCCGATACAGAGCTCATCAAAGGCATCGATCTTGATATTGGCGATCGCGAATTTGTTGTATTCGTTAGTCCGTCCGGTTGTGGAAAATCAACCTTGTTACGCATGATTGCCGGACTAGAGGAAATTACCTCCAGATAAACGCGGGTTGGCAATGGTATTTCCAACCTACGCCTTGTATCCTCACATGACCGTAGCGGAGAATATGGCGTTTAGCCTCCCTCTTGCGGGTGTTCCAAGTGCGGTAAGGACATCGCGGCGGGTAGCGTCATCGCACTGGGCTTGGGGCCGGCGAATCATGACCCCGAGAAGTTTGAGGAACCGGAGGTTTTCGATATTACACGCACGCCCAACGAACACCTTGGGTTTAGTTGAGGCATTCAGTTTTGTCTGGGAGCGGTTTTAGCTCCCATGGAGTTAATTATTTGCTTGATTGCATTACTTAGAAGACTGCGGAATCTCAGGTTTGCTCCGGATAAGCACGCTATTCCCACACATACCAGCCTAGTCTTCAAGGGGTTAGATTCGCTACGGGTAAAGTTCGACGCTCGTCTTAAGTGATACCATCATCTTGCACATGAATTTACAACACAAAAATATGCCAGCATTCGCCAACGAGCAAACCTACGATCTGTTTGCACCGGAAGCTTTGGCCAATTCCTATCCACTCTTCAAACGGATGCGTTCAGAAGACCCCGTTCACTATAGCGAAGCTCTCGGCTACTGGATTTTGACACGCTATAGAGATGTTGAGGCGGCTGTACGCGATGAGCGTTTGAGTTCAAACCGCACAGCATTGTTTATCAATAAGTTAGGTTCTTTGGATGTCAAAGAGATCCAGAATTTCCTCGATATGACATCACACTGGATGGTTGATACAGATCCACCCGAGCACACCCGACTGCGGAAGTTAGGCAATCCGGGATTTACAACTCGTGCGATAGAAAGCTGGCGCTCTATTATCCAGAACACCACGGATCGATTGTTGGATCGGGTTCAAAATCAGGGCGGCATGGATGTTGTATCGGATTTGGCGGTAGCACTACCAGGGTTCATTATTAGTGAGATATTTGGTGTGCCAGAAACCGACAGAGCGAACCTGCTGGAATGGGCAAGGGATATAGGCACATTTTTTGGCGCAGCGGGCGGCTCAACTATTGAAATGGCAGAATTGGCACGCAAGGCAGACAAGGCAGCCGTAAATTTTTGTGCACTAATCAGGCAACTGATTGAACAACGGCGTCGGCAACCGGGAACCGACATGATTAGCCTGCTGAGTGTGGCTTACCAAGAGCAGGGATTTAACGATAGGGAACTCCCATTTCTATGTATGGAAATCTTAAATACAGGTCTGTTGACCACCACAGACCTGATTGCCAATGGGGTGAATGCACTGCTGTCTCATCCGGACCAACTGCAAAAACTGAAAAAAAATCCGACTCTGATCAATAGCGCGGTCGAAGAAATCCTCCGTTTCGATACCTCCGTTCCTTTTTCGACTCGGATTGCCAAACAAGACCTGACGATTGGCGGTAAGAACATTACGGCGGGTAGCATCATCGCACTGGGGTTTGGGCCGGCGAATCATGACCCCGAGAAGTTTGAGGAACCGGAGGTTTTCGATATTACACGCACGCCCAACGAACACCTTGGGTTTAGTTCAGGAATTCACTTTTGTGTGGGAGCGGTTTTAGCTCGCATGGAGTTAACTATTTGCTTGACCACATTACTTAGAAGACTACCGAATCTCAGGTTCGATCCGGATAAACAAGCTATTCCCACAAAACATTCAAATCTGGTCTTGAAGGGGTTCGATTCGCTACGGGTAAAGTTCGACGCTTGTCTTAATTGATACCATTATCTTGCACATGAATTCACAACACAAAAATATGTCAGCATTCGCCAACGAGCAAACCTACGATCTCTTTGCACCCGGAGCAGTGGCCAATTCCTATCCACTCTTCAAACGGATGCGTTCAGAAGACCCCGTTCACTATTGTGAGTCTGGAGGCTACTGGATTTTGACACGCTATAGAGATGTTGAGGCGGCTTTACACGATGAGCGTTTGAGTTCAAACCGCACAGCGTGGTATATCAATAAGTTAGGTTCTTTGGATGTCAAAGAGATCCAAAATTTCCTGGATCTGACATCAAACATGATGGTTGATACAGATCCACCCGAGCACACCCGACTGCGGAAGTTAGGCAAGCAGGGATTTACAACTCGTGCGATAGAAAGCTGGCGCTCTATTATCCAGAACACCACGGATCGATTGTTGGATCGGGTTCAAAATCAGGGCGGCATGGATGTTGTATCGGATTTGGCGATACCACTACCAAGGTTCATTATTACTGAGATATTTGGCGTGCCAGAAACCGACAGAGCGAAGATGCTCGGATGGGCAAGGGATCTAACCACATTTTTTGGCGCAGCGGGCGGCTCAACTATTGAAATGGCAGAATTGGCACGCAAGGCAGACAAGGCAGCCGCACAGTTTTCTGCACTACTCAGGCAACTGATTGAACAACGGCGTCAGCAACCGGGAACCGACATGATTAGCCTGCTGAGTGTGGCTTACCAAGAGCAGGGATTTAATCTTGAGAAACTCCCATTTCTATGTATGGATATCTTAAATGCAGGTCTGTTGACCACCACAGACCTGATTGCCAATGGGGTGAATGCACTGCTGTCTCATCCGGACCAACTGCAAAAACTGAAAAAAAATCCGACTCTGATCAATAGCGCGGTCGAAGAAATCCTCCGTTTCGATACCTCGGTTCCTTTTTTGCCTCGGATTGCCACACAAGACCTGACGATTGGCGGTAAGAACATTACGGCGGGTAGCATCATCGCACTGGGGTTTGGGGCGGCGAATCATGACCCCGAGAAGTTTGAGGAACCGGAGGTTTTCGATATTACACGCACGCCCAACGAACAC
>NZ_JAUBVJ010000190.1:0-4161 GCF_036702785.1 Microcoleus sp. AR_TQ3_B6
TGCTCGATCGGACTTTAGCAAAAAATTGCTTGGTTTGGTAAAAGGTCACGAATTTCAATTGCGAATTTACTATTTTTACGATCGCTCTAATTTTGATTTCCTTTTGTTCGTGCGACCCAAACAATTTAGATTCATTTAACTTTTAGAAGGGCGATCGCCCACAATCTACTTTTTTGGAGACTTGACAATTTTAACGGAATATGCGATCGAGCGCGACTACATATTTCTTAATAAGGAGGGTAAAAATATGTAGTCGCTCTCAGCTATAGTTAGTAAATCTGTCTTTAGGGGGATGCGGAAAATCGACAACATCCCAGCGAAAAACCCTAGAGGGGCGACTCCCGGCGGTTAGCACCGGGGAATCGACTTTCCGAGTCATTAACCAACTTTCCACGCACGTTCAAACAGGGAAAATTAATATGGCAACACCCAACTGGGAACCACAAGGTCCGAGCCCCATCATCGGCGGTGGCAACGTCCGCATCACAAGCAAACCCCAAGTAGGGGCGATTCAAGTCGTCCTGAGCGATCCCACCAATGCCAACATCCTCTGGGCGGGTTCCGTCAACGGCGGCATTTGGAAAACCAGGAATGCCACAGACGCAGAACCCACTTGGACTCCCGTCAGCGACACCGCCCCCTCCAAATCCATTAGCTCGCTGGCGATCGACCCCAACAACCATCAGAAGTTGGTTGCTGGCATCGGCAAAATCAGTTCCTTAAACAGGTTGAGCGGTGAATTAACCGGCTTGCTGCTTTCGGAAAACGGCGGAGAAACCTGGAAGCCGATCGGTCAAACAGCCGGAACAAAAGAAGGTGCCGTGAGCCTGTCTGGCAAAGATATCAGAGGCGTCGCTATTAATGGCACTACCATACTCGCGGCTGCAAATAACGGCGGCATCTTCCGCAGCGAGGACGGCGGAAGCAATTTTCAGGCAGTAACAAGCCCAGACAATATTAACTTCAACAGTCTAAATTTCAAGGACTTAGAAATCGACCCCCGCAACCCGCAGCGCTTTTATGCAGCAGCGACAGGTTCAGGAGGGGGCATCTTCCTCAGCAATAACGGTGGCGCAAACTGGGAGGAAATTACCCCTACCAACAGTCAGATTGGGACTGCAACCGAAAACATTGAGCTGGCGATTTCCGGTACTGAACCGGGAAATAGCGCCGTTTATTTCGGCGTCGTCAATAACAAACCTCTGGTAAATAACGAGAAGAAAAACGACGCTCAACTAGATATACTTTTCCGGTCAGATAATAACGGTACAAATTGGACCTCCGTAACACTTCCCACATCTACCGAAACACTCAAAGTCCCCCGCACAGACGCTGAAGGGAATGTAGTAAAAGATGCACAGGGGGAAGACATTCTCGACACTGAAACCTTCCTTTTCGGACTGCATCCGGGAGGGCAGGGAGAGTATCATTTTGGCCTGGCAGTTGACCCGAAAAACCCCAACATCATTTACGCAGCCGGGGACAGGCAGCCTGGAACATCTCTTGACAAGGACAGGGAAGAAGGCTTCCCCACCGAAACTTCCAACTCGATCGGGGCAATGTCATGGACGGCTCGAATCTTCCAGGGAACATTCACTGGCGGTACAACAGTATCTTGGAACCAAATTACTGATAAAAATGCCAACGACACAGCACCCCACGCTGACACTCGCCGCATCACTGTTGATGCAGCCGGAAACTTGGTCATTGGCAACGATGGCGGCGTATACAAGCTCAACAATCCAAAAAAGGAGCCAACGGATCCTACTAGAAAGTGGACGTCCCTTAACGCCGGCCTGCAAATCAGCGAAATTCACTCCATTGATTACGATGCCAATCGGGAAGTCATTCTGGGAGGAGCTCAAGACAACGGCACTTCCGAAAGTCAGGCTGAAGTCTTGACAAAAACAAACAAGTCTTGGGAGGAAGTCGATACAGGAGACGGCGGTAGAATCCGAGTCTACGACAGCAATTCTAACTTCTCGATTCGCTACAGCAGTTCCCAAAGTCTGGGGGGTTTTAATTACCAGGTATTTAAGAAAACAAATAATTGGGAACCGCAATCAGGTGAGGAGCGGCCAAAGCTCGAGGGTTTCAATATTGCTGAGGAAGCGCAGTTCATCACGCCTTTAGAATTGAACAAGGCGCAAGACGGATTGGATGAAGCAAAGGAAGGACTGGCAGGAGAAGGCTTTTGGTTTGTCATCGGTGGCAAGGAAAACGTGTACGAATCAAAGGATGGAGGTGAGACGCTGACTAAGGTGCCTGTAGCGTTCGGCACAACAACAACGACTCTGAATGCGCCAGTAGGATTGGGGGCGATCGCCCTTGGAGGCAAAAAGGGCAACAACCCACAACCCAATGTCCTCTATGTCGGCACAACCCAAGGTGAACTTTACCTGCGCCAACCAGGAGACAAAAACTTAAACGAATTGACAGCCTATCGACAGAAGAATCCAAGCAATCGCGAGATTCGCGATATTGTCCTCGATCCCAATGATTGGGAAAAAGCCTACGTGCTCGATACCAACAGTGTCTGGCGCACTGCTGATGGCGGAAAGAGTTGGAGCAACATTACAGGCGACTTGACTGGGAAGCTAACCCAGGATCAATTTTGGACGATCGAGTACGTTGCTGGAAACAGCGGCGGCAGTGACGGACTCTTAGTGGGCGGTTTAGGGGGAGTTTACTACATCACCAATCCCGGCAGTGCTCCTACAGGCGCGACGTGGCAAAGATTTGGCGCTGTGAAGTCCCCCGACTCTGCTGAGGGACTGCCCGAAAAGGTTTTTGTCAAGGATTTAAATTACGACCCTCGCGACGACGTACTGGCGGCAGGAACCTTCGGACGGGGAGCATGGCTTGCTACTGCTGTCAGGGCAAGCTTCGACTCAACACCAACTCCAACTCCGACTCCAACTCCGACTCCAACACCAACTCCGACTCCGACGCCGACTCCAACTCCGACTCCAACTCCAACTCCGACTCCAACTCCGACTCCAACTCCGACTCCAACTCCGACTCCAACTCCGACTCCAACTCCAACTCCAACTCCAACTCCGACTCCAACTCCGACTCCAACTCCAACTCCAACGCCGACTCCTGCTGGGGTTCCCAGAGTAAGTGTTAGCGATGGCGAAGCACCGGAGAATATTGAGGAAGAAGAAGAATTCGATCCAGATCCGCTAGAGATAGACAATGACGAAGATATTGGCGAACCGCCCGGACTGACGATGTTAGTCTATTTGGACGAGCCGAGTCCCTTCCCGATTACCGTGCAGGTGCAAACGGTAGACGGTACGGCTAAAGCAGGGGTAGACTACGTTCCCGTCAGCGAAACCGTGACATTTGACCCCGGCATAACAGTCGAAAAAGTCAATGTTGAGTTAATTGACGACAAAGTGGCGGAGCCTGATAAAGCCTTGTTCTTGAGAATCGTCAGCGTCAGCCCCAGTAACGTGCAGATCGGCAGGGAACAGGGCAAAGGCATTATCAGCAGCGAACAGGATGAGGAACTCGGCGAAATTATAGACGGTTACAATTTTGATGAATTCTTGGAAGGTGGCGAGGGCAACGACACGATCGACGGCGCGGAAGGAAATGACACCATCCTCGGACTCGGCGGCGACGATTCCCTGGTTGGCGGTGACGGTAACGACATCCTCGATGGCGGTGCCGGCAAAGACACCCTCAGCGGCGACGCAGGCGACGATTCTCTCGTTGGCGGTTTGGGCGACGATTCCTTAGTTGGCGGCGACGGCAACGACATCCTGCAAGGTGGCGACGGCAACGACACTCTCTGTGGCGGTGCCGGCAACGATACCCTCGATGGCGGTGCCGGCAACGACTCTCTCTGTGGTCAGGCTGGCGACGATACCCTCGATGGCGGTGCCGGCAACGACACCCTAGACGGCGGAGAAGGCAACGACAGCATTGTTGGCGGCGACGGCAACGACAGCATAGTCGGCAGTCCCGGCAATGACAGCATCGATGGCGGTGCAGGAATAGATACCCTTTCCTACGGCACTTCTACATCACCAGTCAATATCAACCTCGCCCCCGGCAACATCAAAAACATTGAAGCCATCACCGGCACAACTTTCGCCGATACCATTGTCGGCAGCAGCAGCAACGAAACCTTAATCGGCAACGGCGGCGCCG
>NZ_JAUBVJ010000191.1:0-3781 GCF_036702785.1 Microcoleus sp. AR_TQ3_B6
GAAGTTCTTAAAGCTCGATTTTTACTGGGTTAATTCCATCGGATTTAAGAGTTTTAAGAATGATTTTTTCAGAAAAAGACTCACGCACAAATATGATTTTCTGTCAACTTAATTTAGATGCGTTTACCCTGGATAGGCGATCGATCAGGAGTGGGGATGTGATCGCACCTTTCTTTACCAAAAATCTAATTTTAAACAGAAGTATGATCGCCCTTCCTCCACCTCTTCAACAACTCCGGCGTCACCAAACCTTGCGGAAAAAATATCGTCCCCAAAACAATCAGCAACCCAAAAATAATTAAACGTCCATCCCGCAGAAATTGTGCCAACCAAATCGGCAATCCCTGAATAGTCGCCATTCCCCTCAAAACCTCCGGCAAAGCAGTAAACACCATCCCACCCAAAACTGCTCCCAGAAAACTTCTGCTACCACCAATCAACACAGAAGTCAAGTAAATAATACTAGCATCAAAAGTACCTTGACGGGCGTTCCAAGTATTCAAAAAATGGGCACTAACTGCACCCACAACCCCAGCTAAAACAGCACCTAACGTGAAAGCCAAAACCTTATAAAAAGTTGGGTTAATACCGATCGCATCAGCCGCCAACTCATCAGCGCGGATCGCAGCAAAAGCGCGCCCCACCCGAATCCGTTCCAGCCGATAGACAATCGCCATACTTACCAACAGTAAAGGTAGTACAATCCACAAATACTCGATCGGCGTCGCAAACGGTTGCGGAATCCCAAAAATGCCCACAGCCCCGCCAGTGATGTCCAGATTCAGCGATAAAACCCGCAAAATTTCCACAAAAGCAATAGTTGCGATCGCCAAATAAATCCCACTCAACCGCAGCGCCGGAATTCCCACCAAAATCCCCAGCAACCCCGAAACAGCCCCTGCAATTATCATCTCCAATAACAACAACTGCAGTGGAAATAAACCCCCTGTCTGTTGAAAAACCGTCGTAGATAAAATCGCCGCAATATACCCACCCAAAGCATAAAAGCCAGGGCTAGCCAGAGACAACTGTCCCGTCATTAAAGGCAAATACAGCGACATTCCCAACATTGCACCCAGCAACATCGAGACAATCAGAAACCCATAAGTAGTAAAAAATAGGGACAATCTCCCTGTGTCTGCCCCGATTTCTATCACCGAATTATCCATTTTACACCTTTTGAATCAAACGCCGTCCCAACAAACCCTGCGGCCTAATCAATAGCATAATAAACAATATCGCAAAAGCCACAGCATCCTTATAAGCCGAAAAATCTCCAGGCACAAAAGCCTCCACCAAACCAATGATAAACCCACCCAAGACCGCCCCAGGAATACTCCCCAACCCACCCAGCACAATCACCGCCAAACCCTTCAAACCAAAAGCAATACCAAAATACGGCCCAGCAATACTAACACTAGAACCCACCAAACTCCCCGCCAAACCAGCCAGAAAACTGCTCACAAAAAACGTCAAGACAATGTATTTATCAGTATCAATCCCCAACAAACTAGAAGTTGTAGCATCTTCAGCCACAGCCTGCATAGCTTTGCCAAACTTAGTAAAATTTATTAAGTAAGTTAAGACAGCTACAATCGTAACTGATACCGCAAAAATTACTATTTGAACAGTCCGAATCGGAATAGGTGTATCTGCTGTTCCGAAGTTAATTGCAGCAGGTAAATAGCCGTAAGTGTTAGCAGGAAAAGTGTAAATTTCGGCACCTACAAGATATTGGATAATATTGGCGATCGCCACCGCCGCCCCCAAACTAGAAACCACCGTCAGCAGAGGATCGGAGTTTCTGCGGCGCAAAGGCAAAAAAGCAACTCTTTCAACAATTACTCCCACTAAACCCGCCAGCACACTGCCGAACATTAGCGCCACAGCAAAAGGAAACTGCACGGGAATTCTCGCATTAGCCAACAACCCGTTAAAACCAAAAGCACCGCCCATCAGGGCATAAGTGAAATAAGCACCCAAAGTAAACACTGCACCGTGAGCAAAATTAATAATTCCCAGAATAGAAAACACTAGGGTGTATCCCAGGGCAAAAATAGCATACACGCTGCCGATCGACAAACCATTCAAAAATTGTTGCAGAAACAGAGTTAAGTCCATCACCAGTTAAGAATTGAGCCTCACACCGAAATCATTCAACAACAAAAAACATACAATTTTCACTCTGACTTCTGACTTCCCCCCTTGGGGGGCAGGGGGGTGACATCAGAATCACACTCAATAACTCATCCGTGTATCCGTGTCAAAATCATTGTCGTGCCTGACTTCATTTCAAAAACTCAAATCTACCGTTATTTCCATCAGCATCCATTTTTATCTGTGCCACATAAAACTCTTTCTGATTGATTTCACCTTCCGGCGTAAAAGAAATTTCCCCCAGAGGCGTATCGTACTTTCCACTCAACAACTGCTGATTCAAATTTGTACGCAATTCTGCCAAAGGCTTTTGGCTAACCTTCGACTTAGCATTAATTTCTTTTAATGACTCAACAAAAACTTGTACACCAGTAAAAGCTTGAGCGCTAAACTGAGGCGGTTCCTTCTTGAATTGAGCGCGATAAGCATCACGAAAAGCCTTATTAGTCTCATTCTGATATTCCGGGCTATATGCTTGGGCAATTAAAACCCCATCGCAAAGAGCCTTGCAAACCGAAAATACATTGGAAGTATTCAGACCGTTGCCCCCAATGATAACGCCTTTGTAGCCCAACTCCCGCAACTGCTTAATTAAATTGCCCCCATCTGCGGCCAACCCAGAAATAATTATCAAATCGGGCTTGACATTTATCCCATTAGTGGCTTGAGATTGGAAATCTGTATCAGTAGTCAAGAATTTTTGGACTGTTGCCAATTCCAGTCCCATATCTTTAACCGTTGTCTGAAAAGTTTCAGTCTCAGATTTGCTAAAAGCATCATTCTGAGCAAAAAACACAGCTACTTTCTTAATATTGGGATTTTGCTTGAGGGCGGCTTTAACTGCATTAGGTGCTACCACGGCGACAGGCGCGGAGACTCTGGCTACATAATCGCCAATCTGGGGAATGCCTTTAGCGGTGTTGGATGGTCCGAGTACGGGAATTTTGGCGCGATCGGCGATCGGATCGGCACTAAAAGCCTGCTGCGAAAGAGTTGGGCCCACAATACCCACCACCTTATCCTGATTGATCAGAGTATTGAAGGCATTGATCGCCCCTTGTTCATCTCCACCCGTATCTTGGAACACCAGTTTAATCGGCGTCCCATCCACACCGCCCTTATCGTTGAAATACTTCTCAGCAATTTTCGCCCCAGCCACCTGTTCCTGACCGAGCAAAGCCACATTGCTAGTTTGGGCCACCCCAACCCCAATGGGAATAGCGGTAGAGTTCCCTGCAGCTGAACCCTGTGGCGGAGTTGCTGGAGATGGCGAAGTACCTGGAGATACTGTAGTCGATGTCTGAGGAGTGTTCGTCTGAGTGCAAGCCATCAGCAGTGAAGCGCAGGTAAGGAACAAGGCACTAGGGAGAGGGGCAGGTTTTTTCATGAGCGGGCGATCAAAAATCTATATATAGAACATCTACACGTAGAGATATTCTACCCATGCGCGGTAGATACTCCCCTCAAAAGTCCAATCTTGCCCAAAAAAAAGACCCCATAGTTAAAATAGGAGTCAGCCAGGGGATACCGGAGCAGTGAAGGAGAGCCGAAACCCTTGGTGTGTATGGCTGCAAAAAAAACTTTAAAATTTTTTCGCAAAACGCTTGACAACCCTGGGGAGAGT
>NZ_JAUBVJ010000192.1:0-3665 GCF_036702785.1 Microcoleus sp. AR_TQ3_B6
GAATACAAAGCGCAGCAAAGTAACGAGAGAGGATTTAGATTTATCAAAGATCCATTTTTTTTTACATCAAGCGTATTTGTGAAAAATCCCGAGCGAGTCGAAGCAATAGGAATGATAATGGGACTGTGCTTGTTAGTTTATACCCTAGCGCAAAGCAAATTGAGACAACACTTAGAAGCCACCAATGAGGGAGTCAGAAATCAGGTAAAGAAACTCACCAATAAACCGACAATGCGGTGGATATTTCAGATGTTTCAAGCGGTACATTTAGTGACGGTCAACGGAGATAAGCAAGTCAGTCATTTAACCCAAGACCGTCAAGATGTATTAAAGCATTTAGGACAGTATAGCAATCCTAATTGATTTGTGAACACCAATGTGATAAAATATAAAAAGCATAATAAACAAAGAATTGCCAAAATGGATAGCCAGGTACTCGATCGCAAAAAGCAAGAGTTAGAGTTAGATGATTTTATTGAATCAACTTCAGATGCGCGAGAAATTAAACGAGCATTGGTAGTTAAATGGAGTTTGTCAGGGCTATCTTATCGTCAAATTATCAAACAGTTAAACGTTTCGTTGGGATTTATTAGTAAATGGAATAATAAATTTTTACTTGGGGGAGTGAAAGAGCTGAGAATGGGGTACAAAGGGAAGCAGGGCTATTTAAGTAAATCAGAAAAAGCCGAAATACTTCTCTGGTTAAGTCAGAGAGAAATGTGGGATGTAGCAGAATTAGCTATCTATATAGAATCAAAATATGAAGTAATTTATGAGTCCCTACAAAGTTACTATTCTTTATTTGAATCAGCTCGAGTGACTTGGAAAAAGTCTCAAAAGAAGAATCCCAAAGGAGACCCCAAATTGGTAGAAGATAAAAAAAAAGAAATTAACGAGTATTTAGAAACATGGCAGTCAGACATAAAACAAGGTAAGTTATGTGTGTTCATGTTAGATGAATGTCATTTATTGTGGGGAGATTTATGTGGGTATGTTTGGGGAAAAAGCGCTGGGAGAGTAGAAGTAGAAATGACAAATCAAAAACAGAGACAAACCTATTATGGAGCCTTAGATTATGGAAATAAAGAATTTTTAGTACAACCCTATGAAAAAGGAGATTCAGCAAATACAATTAGCTTTTTAAAATATTTGAGAAAACAACGCCCCAACTCAAGACTGACAATTATTTGGGATGGAGCCGCCTATCATAAGTCACAAGAATTAAGAGAATATTTAGAATTAGTAAATGACGGAAAATCTCCCGAAGAATGGCAAATAAATTGTATCTTGTTTGCCCCGAATGCCCCCGAACAAAATCCAGTAGAAGATATTTGGTTACAAGGAAAGAATCTTTTGAGAAAATTTGCCTATCGCTGTAAATCTTTTACCATAGTAAAGAGGTTATTTATGTTTTTTTTGAATCGTCAAATATTTGGATTTCCCAAACTTTATATGTATGGTTAGTGTTCACAAATCAATTAGGATCGCTATATTGCAGTCGGTACTATTTAATGTTTGCAGGTGGATGACGCTCTCCATTAAGCTGTAAATCTTGGTGAACAATCTACATTTATTAGTCAAGATGATTAGCTCTTGGCGGGATTTATCTTGGATAAAAATCTAAGTTATTTCGCGAAAAAAGTGCCATAAATCTATTAAAAAAAGTCAACTATTTCAGTTTAGTTAATTTCGGGAGATTTGACAGGTATCCGTGACGTTAAAACCGCATAAGTTAAACGGAAAAACTTTTTGACTCCAACTTTTCACAACTGATAAAAAAATTCCACACACATCTGCGGAATCTGGGTTGAAAATTCAATTCGTGTTTTCCCAGTGCCTTTGCGTCCCGAGGACTCGGAACCTATTGTTGATTTGCAAATGCTTTTTAATCAAGTATACGATATTGCCGGTTATGACATGGAGATTGATTACTCTCGGGAGCCAATACCGCCATTGTCTGAAACAGATACAATTTGGGCAGATGCTTTGTTGCGCGATCGAGCATTGCGAGATTAATTTGGCGTGCAGCCAAAATCTGGTTAAATACCCTATTTATTTCTTAGTCGGCCGAGGCAGAGTTCGTTTGACTTGCAAAGCGATTTCCCTCGCAGAATGACTTAATTCTCAAATTGCTTGAGGGCTAAACATCTTGACTTTGCATCAACCGCTGCTTCAAACGCGTCGGATCTCCCCGATCGACCACCTCGCCCTTTTCCAGCAAAAAAGCCCCATCACAATAATTCAACTCATCCAAACGGTGAGTCACCCACAAAGCCGTAATCCCGCGATTTTTCACCAACCGCTGCACCGCCGCCACCAAATCCAACTGAGAATCAGGATCTAACAAAGCCGTCGGTTCATCCAACAGCAGAATTTCGCAGTGACGGGCGATCGCCCCAGCAAGAGCAATTCGCTGCTTCTGGCCCCCACTCAAAGCATAAATCGGCCGTCGCTGCAAATCCAGCAAATTCACAGCCTCCAAAGCCTCCGCCACCCTCGCCCGCACCTGAACATTAGAAAGCTTTTCCTCCACCAAACCAAAAGCCACATCCGCACCCACCGTGGGCATGACCAATTGGTGATCTGGATTTTGGAACACAAAACCCACCCGCCCACTCAGGTCAATTTCCCCCGACTGGGGGTGCAGCAGCCCAGCCATCAGCCTCAACAGCGTAGACTTGCCGCTGCCGTTAGTGCCCAAAAGCATCCAAAACTCGCCCTTAGGTACATCCAGAGAGCAACCTTGCAACACTCGATCGCCCGACGGCCAGCAAAAATCCAAATCCCGGACAGCAACCGCTGACTGGCTCATCTCGGCACCAACACCCCCAGCCCTCATTCTGCAGCAGCCGACATCGAGACAAAACCCGGGGATCTGCCTGTAGATGACGCCCCCGATTTCTGAGAAACCACCACCCCAGAAATCTCGCTGCTGAGCACAGCCACCTTTTTCTCAGGATTTTTCTCGCAAGTGAGTTCCAAAATTTGCGGTTGGGAGTTGCGAACCGCCTCTAAAACCTGTTGATAAACAGCCTCAGCGTCCTCCGCCAACTTCCGCTGCACCGACAGCGAGACGGGCGTGTTCTTCACAATGATGTCAATGCTGAACATATAGTCTTAAAAACCTAAGTTTGGAGCTCTATCCTCAGTATATATATAGGACTTACCCAAAGACACCCAGTTTCTTAGAAAAATAAGACGTTGAGGCCGATATATCTACCAAGCCATCGGGCTTCTAACGCCAAGCGCAGAGACTCCTATATAGTAGAAGTTCCCAAATGCAGGGCAAGAACTTCCGGGAATTCCAGGGCTTAGGGGGCTTCGGGGAGTTCAGGGACTTCGGAAAAGTCAAGATCCGGAAGTTTTTTAAGAAATACTTGCCATTGTAAAGAATTACCTCTATAATCTTGAATACGGTAAAGAAAAGTAAAGTCTTTTCATAATCCAACACGTTTTCTGCTAAGCAGAGGCAACGGTTGGAGACTACTGACTAGAGACAAATCCGTTGTAATTATATCCATTTGGAGATTTGCGTAAATGACAATCGCAGTCGGACGCGCCCAGAACGAAAGAGGCATCTTTGATGTCCTCGACGACTGGCTCAAACGCGATCGGTTCGTCTTCGTAGGCTGGTCTGGCATCCTGCTATTCCCCTGCGCCTACCT
>NZ_JAUBVJ010000193.1:0-3615 GCF_036702785.1 Microcoleus sp. AR_TQ3_B6
ATTTGCTTATGATTGCTTTATTTGGTTTTCAATGTTCGTGACGGCTTTGTGTTCCGCCATGTAAATAAACATAAAGCATATCCTAAGGTTTGTAAAGTATTTTAACAACAGATTAACTGATGAGAGTCATAAGATTCAGTTATCAATATCAGGAATAGTGCATAAATGGGAAAGAGTGCACACAAAAGTAGGAAAAGCCTGGAAGCGCGTCGCCTTCAGGCATGGAAATATTAGGATACAGACTTTTGCTGGCTGGGTATCATAATGAGAGCCCAATAGGGAACTTCAGCGGGATCGACATCTGCGATCGCCCTAATTCGCTGATTAGGCATAGTTGCGCGTTCTATATACAGTGCTCTATCGAACTGTCCCAACTCAATGAGTACGTCCCGGACTTTCGCAAAATGCCTCCCCAGCTTAATAATCACAGCAGCATCAACAACCGCCAGTCGATCGCGCAAAACCTCAGCATCCAGCGTCGCAGGCATAATACTTAACACATCGTTACGATAAGTCAGCGGCACTCCCAACGCAGCCGCACTCGCCATTGTCGAAGAAATTCCCGGCACAACTTCAGTGGTAAATGTTCCCGACAAACGGTTGAATAAATACATAAACGTGCCGTAGAGAAAAGGTTCGCCCTCACATAGCACAGCCACATCCTGTCCCTGGCTCAGATGTGCGGCAATTTTCTCGGCAGCAATATCATAATAAGGTTGAGACGATCGCGTCGGACTAAAAGGCAACGGCATCGGAATCTCAATTTGCTCCGGGCGCAGATAATCTGCGACGATCGCCCGCGCCAGCACCTTACCATTTTCCATCGCCGGATAAGCAATCACCGGTACCGATTGCAAAATCCGATAAGCTTTCAAAGTAATCAACTCTGGATCGCCAGGGCCAATACCCAAACCGTACAATTTACCATTCGCCTCAGTCATAATTCATCCTTTTTCGCTAACGCATTCACGGCCGCCGTTGCCATTGCACTGCCACCGCGCCGCCCGTGCAACGTAATAAATGGCACTCCCCTACTGTTGGCGGCCAGTTCGGCTTTGGATTCGGCGGCCCCGACAAATCCTACCGGGAAACCCAGAATTAAAGCCGGTTTGGGTGCTCCGGCATCCAGCATTTCCAGTAGTCGGAACAAAGCAGTCGGGGCATTGCCGATGGCCACAACCGCACCCTGCAAGTTATCCAGCCATAAATCCAGGGCCGCGGCCGATCGAGTATTTCCGATTTGCCGCGCCAACTCCGGGATTTCGGAATGCCAGAGGGTGCAAATCACCGGATTGTCAGCGGGAAGGCGTTTGCGAGTGATGCCTTCGGCCACCATCCGGGCATCGCACAGGATGGGCGCACCTGCAGAAAGGGCTTGGCGTCCGCAGGTTGCGGCCCCGGGCGAAGCTGCTAAATCTGCAACAATATCGGTCATGCCACAACTGTGAATTAGTCGCACGGCTACCGATTCTAAATCGGGCGGCAAGCTTGACAAATCTGCTTCGGCTCGAATTGTGGCGAAGGATTTGGTGTAGATTTCTGTTCCGTCTCGAATGTAGTCAATCATTCTTTAAAACTGCTTTGGGAATTTTGTGGGATTTGTGAAATAGATTTTTTGAATGAACCGCGAAGGCGTAAAGGACGCGAAGGAAGAAATATCAAGGGAAATGCTTAAAAATTGTCAGTTTTAATGGGATATTTTTTCACCTTAAATTCCGATTTTCGGTGTTCAACAACTCCTGCAATTGGTCGATCGCCCGCCGATCGACAAACTCACCAACTGACTCCAAAGGCTCTCGAAACCGCTGATACACCTGCAACAAAAGCTCGATCGCACCGGGCATCTCGGCCGCACTCACCGCCGGAAAAATTGGTCGCCCGAAGGGCAAATCTTTTCTACCCGCATAAATGTCGTAACCTTCGATCGTCTCGTGTCCTCGCTCAATCTGAATTCCCACCAGTGTGATATCTATTGGTCGGTGCTGGGCGCAGGACTTTTGGCAACCGCTGAAATGAATGTTAATCGGCAGGTCGATCGTCAATTTTTGCGCTAAATCCCTCGCCATTGCTAGGGCGTGACTTTGAGTATCTGTGGTCGCCGACGCACAGCCGCTGCTGCCGGCACAAGCCACCAAGCACGAATCTAGGCGAGTCGCCGACGAGTGCAATCCCAAATCGGCGATTTGCTGTTTTATCTCAAAAAGATGGGAGTTGGGGATATCAGAAATCAACAGATTTTGCCACGGCGTAAGTCTCAGGGTACCGCTGGCTAGATTTTTGGCTAAATTTGCCAAATTCCGCAGTTGCTTTGATTCTAGCCTACCGAGAGGCAGCGCAATTCCCATGTACGAGAAATCCGACTGTCGCTGAGGGTGGATGCCGAGATGTGGGGATTGTTCGATCGCCCTTGCAGATGAGTCGAGCGAGCGGGCGGGCAAGATGCCCACCCCACAAGGAAATTCACTCTTTGTGGAACAGGAATCTTGTCTGTTTTTGGGAAAGGGGCAGGATGTGAATTGCAATAAAAATGGTAAATTCTGCTGTACCCGTTCTAGATAACTTTCAACACCCCAATCTGCCAGCAGGTGACGCAAACGCGGTTTTTTGCCATCAATTCGAGGCCGATTTTTTGTGTATTCAAGATACGCGCTAGCAAGGGCGACTAAGACTGAAATACATTGCGATTGTTGGATTAAAATCCCTGTATCGCTGTTTAAATGCAGCCGAAAAACGATTTCTGATTTTGCCGATCGCCCTGCTGCCAATAAAATATCGTTGCGCAAAGCCTGGATCGAAACCGACTCCCCGCCATCCAAGCCAATGCTGAACTTAGGCGAAAGTTCCGAAAATTCCGGATGGGTTTGCAGGTAATCATCCCAAGCTTTCACTAGCGGGCGAGTATCGAGTAACTGCTGGCGATCGATCCCTGCTGTCGGACTTGCCATTATATTGCGAATCGGGTCAACTTCAACGCGGCGAGACGCTATCCCCAATTCCTGCAAGCGGTTCCAGACTTCCGGGGGAATGGACGAGTGCACTTCTCGGATTTGCAAATTTGCCCGATTCGTCACTTGCAAACAGCCGGTACTGTATTGATCTGCCAAATCGGCGATCGTCCAACACTGCTGCGCGTTTAAAATTCCCCCAGGAATCCGCATTCTCGATAAAACTCCGTCTCGGGCGATCGAACCGTAAAATAAACCCGGACAAGTCGGCAAATCAGTCAAAGCTAACAAATAATCTCCTCCCCGTGCTGCGCAGGGAATCCAAAAGTAAACGCCCACCAAGCGCCCCCGAAATCGGCATTCTGACTTTTACAGTTGCGGCACAGCGCCGGAATTGCACCGGACTTTCCCGCTTTCAGGTTTTAGAAACCTATCACGAGCTGACCCACACAAAGCAAAACCCTCAACTTTCTTAACAAAACCCCTGGCGATCGCCCAGCTCTCTCATTTCATCAGCTTTCCTGATGAGTTGTATCAGTTTAACTGTCGCTAGACCCCTTTACAAAGGTTAACAAGACAGTTAATAATATAAGCATCATCCGAACATTGACAACCAAATACAGCAATCATAAACACATGACCACAACTTTACAGCAACGCGAAAGCGCCA
>NZ_JAUBVJ010000194.1:0-3579 GCF_036702785.1 Microcoleus sp. AR_TQ3_B6
CAGATCAAAGTAAGAAATCCGCCGAGAAGATTAACAATCTGGTCGTTGATATCAAGAATGCGATCGATTCCACCGTAACGGTGACAAAGGAAGGAACTAAAACAGTAGAAGAAGGAACCAAAATAAGTCAAGAAACGGCAGCAGCATTCTCGGAAGTGGCAAAGGCTGTTAACAATGTGGTATTGAACAATCAAAAAATTTCTTTAACTGTGGAACAACAGGCAGTTGCCATTCGACAAGTAGTCGATGCTATGAACAGCCTCAACCAATCGGCAAAAGAAACCGCTAGCGGTATTACTCAAACCAAATTAGGCACTCAACAATTGAACGAGGCAGCCCAAAATCTCAATTCAATTGTTTAAATGACGCTCTGTCTTTTGGGTTGGCAGACTAGCAATTGATAGCATGGAGTCATCAATTGCGATCGCAGCCGTCCCAGCTTGTCAAACCTCCGGCATCCAAGTCATACCATTTGAGATTTGAGATTTTAGATTTTAGATTTGGCATGACCGAGAATTTCAAAGGTGGTACCCGCCACGTGATTTATCCGTGGAATCAATCCCAAATCTCAAATCGAAAATCCTCAAGAAAGAGCATTTATCTCGCGCAAGTCAATCTAAAATCTAAAATCTAAAATCTCAAATCGATTGACTGAGGACTATCTGGGTTTGCTGCTTGCCGAAAGTTGCATTCTTTTTTGAAACTGGTATCAAAAGGAGCTCCGGCCCATCGCTACCGCTAGGGCGATCGAATTTCTGCCCTTAAACAAATCGTTAGCCGTCACTCCCGATCGAACTAACACCCGCCCTCCGCGCATTCCCCAGACAAACAGCACCGAACCCAGCACCAGCGTCACAACTATTTCCATAAGTTGAGAATATGGTCGCTTAACTAGGTTGTAACATTTATGCGATCGACTTGCACCCCAATCAAGAGTAGGAGAGAGCCCGAGTGGGGGAGTGAATTTGACAGTGTTTGGGTTTCGTTCCTCAATTCCCCGCTACAATCGAATAAACAGGATTTATCCAAAATCGCAGCAGGCAAAACAACCCTCAATCCTCAAGACTTCGACCTGCATCGCTTGTTGGATATTAAGTTTTGCCGGATTTTTTTTTATGAGTCTGAGTAAATGGTTGAGAATCAGATAATTCAGCTACCTAACCCAAAAGGAGATCTTGCCATGTTTGCCAACTTAAAGCTGAGAAACCGGATGTTAATCGGGTATGCAGTTCCCATTGCTTTATTTGTAGGATTAGTAGCGCCAGTTTTCTCAATCGCCAGCAAGAGAGGGGAGTCATATAGATAAACAAAAATCTCAATGGCTACCCGAGAAAGAGTGGAGCCTATGGCTTTTTACCTGGTTTACATGGTGGGAGATAAAAGAGGCTATATTTTCAACGGGGATGAATATTATTTAAACGATGCTCCGCCCGACTTACTAAAATTTAATAATTAGCCGTATCTCTAGGCAAGACGATTGAAAATCCCAGCCAGAAAACTCTGCTACAAAAAATAATTTACAATAAGAATATGCTAATTATTATGATTAAATGATTGAGCTAGTAAACCAAGGAAAGCAAAAAAAAGCGCTGGATTTTTTCACCCAAAAATGCGCATTAATTATGAATGAGTATTACGAATTAAATAACTACTGTGGTGAAAAAGAGCAGGAAATTCTTGACGCTGCAACTTCCAACCCCGAGGAAAATACCGGCTTTTTAGTCTCTGCCGTTTTGGTTGGGGCGCTCTTAGGTATCGCGATCGCCTTACTTGCTGCCTTTTTAATCTATTCAGGTATTGCTAAAACGATTAGTCACGCAGTAAATGCGATCGCCAGTTATTCCACAGAGATTGCGGCCACAGTTGAACAGCAGGAGGACACAGCCACACAGCAATCTAGCTATGTAAATCAAACTGCCATCACAATCGATGAGTTGGGCGCTGCTTCCCAACAATCAGCCAAGCTTGCCCAAGCTGGTGCGGAATGTGAACCGCAAGCTTTAAAGATCGCGGAAAGGGAAACCCTAGCAGTCGAGCCAACCCTGGAATCGATGATAATATTGAAAGAAAATGTAAAGGCGATCGCCCAACAAATTATGCGCTTGAACCAACAAACCAATCAGATTGGCAATATCTCTAGTGTGGTGACAAATTTAGCCAATCAAACAAATATCTTAGCGCTAAATGCAGCAGTAGAAGCGGGGCGGGCCGGTGAAAACGCCAAAGGTTTTAAGGTCTTAGCAACAGAAATCCGCCTTCCTAGCAGCTCAAAGTAAGAAATTTGCCGAGAAGATTAACAACCTTGTCGCTGATCTCAAGAAGCCATCGATTCCACTGTAACCGTAACAAATTAAGGCCCTAAGACAGTAAAAAAACAAAACAAAATTAGCCAAAAAATGGCATGAGCATAAGGATTTTAGAAGTTATATGGGCTTAATAAAAAAGGTACAGCCAGTGTTCACTCGGCATCCGCTATCACTAACCAAACTTGGTATTTAACAGCCAAGGCGATTAATTTTGATTTATTTGGGTAAAAAAAGGAAAATTCCAGATGATTAACTTCAAAGCCACAAAATTAAGAGAGCGTATCCTGTGGGGATATTCCATACCCATTTTGCTCTCAGTTGCAGCAGCTACTTTGGTTTTTTTTAATGCTAGAGAAGTAGAAAAAAAAGGAAAAATTCTCAATACTTCTAATTCTATTGTTATAAGTCTAAAACATCTTGAACTGGGATTTTCAGCTATGCAAAAAGCTGCTAGGGGCTATTTTTTGGAACAAGAGAGTGCTTTCTTAACAGAATACAATGAAGGGGTAAACAGCTTTGACTACTTCTATCAGGATTTACTTAAGCGGGTTCAAAACCCGCAGCAGCTCCAGCGGCTAGATGAAATGAATGTATTACAAGATCGGATAGACCAAAGCTATAGACAAGCCTTTTCTTTGATTGAGCAAGGTAAGCGAGACGATGGAATTAACTTGTGGAAGACACAAGTTCTACCAAAGCTTCGTCAGGTTGATGCTATAGCTAAGGAGTTTGAAACCACCCAGGAAGAGATTTTAGATGACAGAGAAAAAGAGCAAGTTCAAGCTTTGCAGTTCCTGACTACAGTGGTGATTTTAAGCACTGCTTTAGCTGCACTTACGGCAATTGCGCTCGGCCTGTGGATTGCTTCAGGCATTGCAAAGAAAATGAATCAATCAGTCAATATGATTGTTAGTTCTTCCACAGAGATTGCCGCCACAGTTGAACAGCAGGAACGCACAGCCACACAGCAATCTAGCGCTGTAAATCAAACTACCATCACAATGGATGAGTTGGCCGCTGCTTCCCAACAATCAGCCCAGCAAGCCCAAGCTGGTGCTGAATCTGCACGGCAAGCTTTAAAGAACACTGACAGGGGAGCCCTAGCAGTCGAGCAAACCCTCGAATCGATGACAATATTGAAAGAAAATGTCGGGGCAATCGCAGCAGAAATTCTGCGATTGAGCGAACAAACTAACCAGATTGGCAATATCTCTACTGCTGTCACAGATTTAGCCAATCAAACGAATATGCTGGCACTGAATGCCTCAGTAGA
>NZ_JAUBVJ010000195.1:0-3550 GCF_036702785.1 Microcoleus sp. AR_TQ3_B6
AAAACACTATAGCCATCCTAAATCATTTGTGAATTTCTTACTCCCTCCCCGAACTCGCGGGGAGGGCTGGGGTGGGGAAAAAAATTTACAACTCCTGCAAGGATTGCTATATAATACTGATAATTATTCATGCTATAGCAAGTCTATTTGAGTCATGAATGTAGAACTACCTGAAACGCTTGTGATAATTGAATAGATTGTTTACAAATCAAAGGGTTTTGCTATATGATACCAAACAGCTGAAATACGTTGCGCTGTTGAACAGGATAGACGGTTCGCCCTACCAAAGTGTTAATAATTACAGAATTGCGGTAAGCCCCCAATCCTAAATCTGATGAGCCCAGGCCGTGAGTGTGAAACTCGCCACTCTTTACGAAAATTTGATTGGGAATGCCTTGGGTCAGAGCCAGGTCATAGCCAATCTTAACAATGTATCGCTTCTTTTCGTCCCACTGAATTAGATGTATGTAGCTGCGGTTAAAATCGCCAAGCAAACGTTAAGTTGACACCGATGACGGAGGCACCGCCCCTACCATCCACTCCCTATTTTCAAGCTAGGCCCCCATGCCTTTTGGGTACAACGAACCGATGAAAATCCCTCTTCCCCTAGCCCCCAGCCCCTATTTTCAGATTAGGTATATTGACTCTCGTTGCCGATCGCCCTCTTCCACCTCTGCAGAGAGTCCGCAGATAATTTCGTACCCAATTACAGCTATATTCGGTGCAAATCAAGTTTGAGTACGCGCGGAAAATCCGAGACAACGAGAGTGTTATCTTCACCAACAGAAGCTAAAAAACTGCCCTATTTGTGCGATCGCGCAGATTCCAAACTTAAGCCCTATATTTTTGAAGATGTCTATTGGCCAGAGCGATCGGCGCTTCGCTGCAGCGCTTCGCGATCGCACAAATGTCTATCTTCCTCCTTCACTTCGACATTAGTGAGCAGATAATCCCGCACCCAATCGCAACCCGCTGCTACTACCTTATCTAGCTCTACAGACTGCTCTAAATTCCACAAAATTACCGTTTTGTCCTCAGCAGCCGAAGCCAGAGTTTTGCCATCAGGAGCGAAGGCTAATCCCTTCACCCCAGCACTATGCCCAATTAGATTTGTCAGCAATGTGCCATTACTCTTCCAGAGTTTAATTATTCCATCATTACTGCCTGTAGCAATGGTCTGGCTGTCCGGGCTAAACGCTAGACTCCAAGTCCCAGAATTATGTCCTTTAAGAGTATGCAGTAACTTGCCGTCACGACTCCAAAGTTTAGCCGTCGTGTCTGAACTCACCGAAGCAATCAATTCACCATTAGGGCTGAAAGCTACGCCAGTGACCGTATTATTATGACCTTGAAGAGTCTTGAATAAGCTATCCTCACCAAACCCCTTTGGAGCGGGTGTGGGCTGTGGGGTTGCAGGTTTCGGGGAAGCTAAATGCCAAAGCTTTACCGTGTTGTCGCCACTGGTCGATGCAAGTGTCGAACCATCGGGACTAAAAGCAACCCCCCAAATCCCCGCCGTGTGTCCTCTAAAAGTAGCGATTTCGGTGCCATCTAACCGCCAAAGTTTGACTGTGCGATCGCTACTCACAGAAGCAAGCATCTGACCGTCAGGGCTAAAAGCCACTCTCCTAATATCACCTTTATGCCCTTTGAGACTATAAAGCAATTTACCGTTCGGACTCCAAAGCTTAATCGATTGGTCTGCACCAACAGTTGCGATCGTTTGACCATTTGGACTAATTGCAACTGAGCCAAACCGAGAGCTTGGCCCTTTTAAACGTCGATAGCTACTCCCGTCCTTGCGCCAGAGAATTGTCTCATTTGGACTCGATGAAGCGATTAACTGTCCGTCGGGACTAAAAGCGATTCCCCACATTCCCGCCGTATGTCCCCGCAGAATTGTCAGCAACCGATTGCGTAATTTCCACAGTTTTACAGTGCCATCCAAAGATGCAGAGTATAGTGTGTCGCCACTCGGACTAAATGCCAGATCTAGAATGCCACTATCATGGCCTTTAATGGCATTCAACAAAGTACCGTCCTTGCTCCAAAACTTGAGCATCTTGTCCTCAGATCCAGAGACGAGGATCTGCCCGTTCGGGCTGAACGCTAGGGCGTTAATTGCCCCATCGTGTGCGGTGAAAGTCTTTAACAAACTGCCGTCACGCTGCCACAGATGCAGCTTGCCGTCTCCTTCGCCGGTTGCCAGGGTTTTGCTGTCAGGACTAAAGTCTATTGAAAAAACAGGAGATGGCATACCTGAAAGTGTTTTCAATAACGTGCCATCGGGCTGCCAGAGTTTTAAAGTGCCGCTGTCAGCAGCCGAGGCTATCAGCTCTCCATCGGGGCTAAAAGCTACCGGTGTGGAAAGGATCGCGCCATGCTTCAAGGTCTTGAGCAATCTGCCATCGCTGCGCCAAATTTTTATCGTACCGTCCCCACTGGAGGCAACAATCAGTTTTCCGTCTGGACTAAACTTGGCTTGGCCAGTTACAGCTTTAAACCCTGTCAAAGTTTTCACCAGAGTACCGTCACGTCGCCAGAGTTTGACGGTTGTGTCTCCGTTTGATGAAACAATGAGCTGACCGTTGGGGCTGATGTCCACGCTTATAACTGGGCCGCGATATGCTTTAAAGGTATCGAGCAACCTACCATCGCGCTGCCAAATTTGGACACCATTTCCCATTGTTGCCACAGCAATCATCTCGCCATCAGAACTGACATCTAAGGCGGCATTGACAGAGGCATAACCCGAAAAGCGGTTAGATTCAACAGCTCCATAAATTAACCGTCGCAAGGCTAACTCCACCATTGTTTCTGTCTGCGGGTCGCTTGGTGCCAAGTGTTTGAGTTCAATTCTTGCCTTGAGCGCTTCAATTAAAGCATCTAATCTTTTATCTAAGGCAAACAGGGCTTCCGAATATCTAGCCCTGCCTTGAATTTTTTCTATTGCCTCATTGCGTTGGCTAGCGAGGGCTTTTTGGTACTGGGAGAAAGCGAAAATTCCCGCTGCGATCGCGATCGCTAAAGCGAAGGAAAGTCCCGCAATCAAATAAGTTTGGCGTTTGGCACTTTTTTTCTTTAGCGCCAGCCTAGCTTCTACTTCCTTAAGACGTTCTGCTTCTAAAAATAATTGCAATTCTTGTCTGTCTACTTCTTGGCTAGCTGCTAAAAACTGATAGTCCAAATCGCTTAAACTTTTGCCCTGCACCCAGGTTTGAGCGTCTTTGAGCGCTTGTCCGCGCAATAATCGCGATTCATCTTTTTGCCCAGAAGCTACCCAAGCATCAAACACCTGCGAGTAAGGACGCAATGCTGCTAATTTTTTTTCAACCCATAGGTGATTAAATACTTGTTGATAGATGGGATTTTTTACCTTTAATATTCCCTCGTGTTTAACGACCAAGCCACTGAGTAACAATTCAATCTGCTCTTGACTATCATCACTTTTTATTTCAATTCCTTCCCAAACTTTTTGATAAATGCCGAGAATTCTACCAGCCCGCTGACCGTTACGTTCAATGCGATCGCGAATCGTTCTCAGGTGTTC
>NZ_JAUBVJ010000196.1:0-3544 GCF_036702785.1 Microcoleus sp. AR_TQ3_B6
GTGCCTGTTGTACTCACAGGTAGGCCACTTAGCACAATCCGCTGGACAAAGTTATCATTGGGAACCAATGGTGGTGGGGTAGAGCCCCCCAAAGCATTGTTAATGTTCAACCGACCCCCTGAAACCGTCCTACCACTCAAAGCAGGTTTAGGATCCGTTGTTTCTAGCAGCCGGTTTTTAACTTGCTGTGCTGTCCAAGTCGGATTTTGAGACCACACCAACGCCGCCCCGCCGGCGACATGGGGAGATGCCATGGATGTCCCAGAGTAAGTGGCATAATTTCCTCCGGGTGTGGTGCTATAAATATCTTCTCCTGGCGCTCCTAAATCAACACTAGTGAGTCCATAGTTGGAGAAAGTTGCGAGTCCATCGGTGCGGGTGGTTGCGGCAACAGAGATAATATTAGGTAGATTGTAGCTGGCAGGATAAGCAGGCGTTATGTCATTGTTAATTGTTTCATTACCCGCTGCAGCAATTAATAAAGCTCCCTGTTGTCCGGCGGTATTGATGGCATCGTATAGGCCTTGACTGTTGCTGTAGACTCTCCAAGAGTTATTAGTAATTTTGACGCCCTTGGCCGTAGCATAATTAAGTGCCAAAATCGCATTAGATATGTCGCCAGAACCACTATCATTTATCCATTTAAGTGGCATAATCTTGGCATTCCAGGCCACCCCGGTCACACCAACGCCGTTATTGCCTTTTCCGGCAATGGTTCCCGAAACATGGGTGCCATGGCTGTTCACATCCATCGGGTTATTGTCGTTATAGGCAAAGTCCCAGCCGCGAATATCATCAATATATCCGTTACTGTCGTTATCGATGCCATCTCCGGCGACTTCCCCTGGATTTGTCCAGATATTGCCCACTAAGTCGGGATGGTTGTAATCAACTCCTGTATCAAGAACGCCGATAACTTGGTTTGGGTTTCCCGTTTGAATATCCCACGCTTCGGGGGCATCGATGTCTGCATCGGGGGTTCCCCCACTTTGACCTGTGTTGTTGAGTCCCCATAATTGGGGATAGCTAGGATCGTTGGGAGTTGTGATTTGCGGTGTAATTTCTGCTAATTTTTCTTGAGTAGGATTCGTTTTTTCGACATCCTCAAGGCTGATAATATAATCCGGCTCTATGTATTCAATGCGCGGATCATCTGCATAAGCGGATATTATTTGTTCTACGTTTCCTGCTGGAACGTCCCAAATGTCAATATCAAATTCTTCGGCTGTGGTGACTTTTGTGACTCCGATTTCTGCCTGCAAGGTGTTAATGTCACTTGCAGACACCGTCTGTTTCAGTTTGACTATTACACGATCCGATCTAAACTCTGTAGTCATGATAGATTAACCCTTCTATTGATAAAAGAATAGTGGGGATAGAAAATGGCACAAATGCCCTTTTCTATCGGGCAAGTAAGTATCGAAATCACTGCCTGTGGTGTCAAAATTAACTATCCCGCTACTGGGTGCTGTCCCAGACGACCACGCCGAGTTAATTTGCCCACTTTGGGCAGGTTCCTGTGCTTCTCCAGTGTCTCCAATATTTCAGCCTGTTGTACTCACAGGTAGACTACGAGGAAAATTTGGTTAGCAAAGTTATCATTTACGCTAATAGTCTTTTTGCTTTTTTTTCTAAGTGGTAATTACTTTGATCTCGGGTACAGATGCACGCGAATACAGAGGTATGCGAATACAGTAGGACGCGAATTTTACCTAGTAAGCAAAAGGTTATAAATGCGTTGGATTCGCTTGACTTGATATCACTATGTATCCATCATAAACTGTTCCTGAGGTGAGATTTATTTTGTAATAAAAGTTTACACTTAGTGTTGAATAGCGAGTAGAGAATGGCACGGTTAGACTTTTATTGTCTTGATGTGACAGTATTGCCTGTAACTAATTTTCCGACTTGCAGGAGAAAAGACGTACTTTTTTATATTCACTCAATAGAGACGTTCAGTAGTCCGACATAAATAAACACTGCTGTGTAAAGAAAGATGAAGTCAAAGCCGTCAAACTTTGAGCCAGTTGCAGTTAATTTAGACGGTAAATGTAGAGCTAGCTACACTATAATTTGACAAGGAATCCCCCATTTTCTGCTGGTTTCATTTCGGCAGTATTCAGGCTCTAATTCGCAACCTAACTCAGTCACAAACAGGCTGACTGTGTACGATCGCTCTCCGAAAGAAAGCGTAATTATTGACTGAATGCTGGCGCACGGTTTGATTGAAAACCGCTGGCGCGATCGAGGTTCAATCCGCCAGCGCAGCATTCTGCATGAAAGCTGAAGTAAGCTGTTACGCATTTAAACTGTATATTCTAGCAAGCGAGGACGCTTGAACTACAAGGGATTCACGATTCCCCAACAAGCTATTTAGATGCTTAACAGCTTAGGGTTTTAGGTAATACTAAGTTGAGCAAAAGTTAGAGCGCGATCTAACACCAGCAAATCTTCACCTTTTATCAAATCAGTAATTAGATTCGGGCCGGAACCTGGTTTTAAAACAAAGCCATCGCGCCCCATGCCGCCGTTGAGAATATCATTTCCCAAACCCCCAATCAGATAATCGTCCCCTAATGTGCCGTTGAGAGTATCGTTGTCCTCCGAGTCGCATAGCTGGTCACTACCGCCGTTGCCAAACATCAAATCCTTTGAGGCAATAGCTGAGGCACAAGGGGTGCAAGGATTTCCCAGTATAAATCTGTGAGACGGCAGGAGTAAGGTCTAGCTGCTGGATACCGTTGTGACAGCCATGACCTTACTTCCAGACAATCTTGATATCAAATGGGTTCTCTATGATGCAACTTAAAAGCCGAGTTGCTTAGGCCCAGTGCCAACCAGGTAAGGCTCGGCCAACAGGCTAGTTTTAGCCACACCGAAAGGCTCAGTATCCATTCCTAGAGGTTGGCTTCCGGCTAATACTCCATTAGCGTCGGTCAACACTGGATTTAGGTCTTTTACTAAAATGGGGACATCGCTGGCAGCAGGGCTAAAGAGACTAGGGGCATCGAGGGCGGCTCCACCTTGGGTAAGTGGATCCATTTTGTTGCCGATGGCCAAGTCCGTACCCGAAGCACTGTCGGATACAGAGGATACTGCAAACGGCAAGATAGAAGTATCTGCAACCGTATTACCCGTTAGAGGATCTTTATCAGGATACCCCTTGAGCGTATTATTGGCAGTTCCGGTTAATTTACCACCGCCAGCAGAGCCAGGAGGGGTAGGGGCAATATTAAGGTTAATCGGACCGGTTCTATTCGACCAACCATCAACAGCTATTCCAGAAAAGCCTGCGTTAGGAGTATAAGTGAAAGAACCGTCTTTGTTGAGGGCGATCGAGCCTTTAGTTGGGTTTGCGGCCACCGCAGCAGTTAGTGTGTTCAAGTCCGAGTCGGAGTCGTTACCTAAAACTCCCGGCACTATTACGCTGAGGACTTTTCCCGCACTGAGGCTGTAGGTGTCGGGAGTTGCTGTTGGCGGATTGTTAGTAACGTTGATATTCACCGTAGCCGGGACAATCGCAGCCCCGTCGCTAACGATGTAG
>NZ_JAUBVJ010000197.1:0-3398 GCF_036702785.1 Microcoleus sp. AR_TQ3_B6
GCCGGTCGCGACGGAGTTACAAAAGACATATATAGCCAAAAGTAGCGCCGAAAAACGCAAAAGTAAGATGCTATTAACGGGAGCGGTCGTGAGTGCGCTCTCGATCATGACACTTGCCACTATTGTCGCCACATTTGGGAGACTAGAGGCGCAAAAGCAAACTAAAGAAGCGCAAGATCAAAAGAAGATCGCCGAAACGCAAACTAACATTACCCAGTTAAAGGAAAAAGCTGGCCGCGTGCAGACTTTGCTCGATGCCGATCCCCTAGAGGCACTGATTCTGGCGATTCAAGCCACAGATGAAAGCTTCGCTGCATCGCCCGATGTTCGCCAGAAGACGTTTTCCCAGCTGCAGTATAGATTGCGCGATGCCGCCGGAGATGCCAGAGAGCGCAATCTTTTGACAGCAAACACACACGGAGTCACCTCATTAGCGTTGAGTCCAAACGGCAAAATCCTCGCGAGTGTGGGTTCTGACGGGACCATTCGCCTGTGGGATACCTCTGACTATCCCACCTATCAACAGATCGACCCGTTGCCCAATCAGTATCAAACCTACCTCACTTCCGTGGCCTGGAGCCCAGACAGCAAAACGATCGTCAGTGGCGATGATCGGGGGACGATTCGCTTGTGGAACATCTCTGGTAAGCTGATGGGCCAAGGCTTCAAAGGGCATCAAGGTCCTGTCTGGTCAATCGGATTTAGCCCCGATGGCAAAACGCTCGTCAGTAGCGGCGCGGACGGGACGATTCGCCTGTGGGACACGGATGGCAATTCCGTCGGTAAACCCTTCCAAGGGCATAAGGGTGGGATTAACTCGATCGCATTCAGTCCCGATGGAACAACCATCGTCAGTGGTGGCGATGACAAGACAATTCGTTTGTGGACTCGTCAGGGTCAACTCATTGGTCAGCCTTGGAGGGGGCATGAGGGAGAAGTCACGTCAGTGGCCTGGAGCCCCAATGGTAAAACCATTGCCAGTGGCAGCTATGACGGGCGGATTCGTTTGTGGGAGACCTCGGGGAAACCCATCGGTCAACCCTTCAAAGGCAATGAGGGTGCGCCGATTCGGTCACTCGCATTGAGTCCCAAGGGTAGCTTCATTGTCAGTGGGGGGACGGATGGAAGCATTTCTCTTTGGGATCTGGGGGGGAATCCTCTGCTGAGTCATCCCCTCATCGGGCACCTGGATGGAGTCTCGTCCGTGGCATTGAGCCCCGATGGCAAAACCATTTTCAGTGGTAGCTGGGACGGGACGATTCGTCTGTGGGATACGGACGGCTACCTCATCGCTCCACCCTTCACCGGGCATGGCGAAGCAGTATTATCAGCGGCATTGAGCCCCGATGGCAAAACCATTGTCACTGGTAGCTTTGACAAAACAATTCGCCTGTGGGACACGAATGGCAATCCCATCGGTCAGCCCTTTAAAGGACATACAGAGGCGGTCTTTTCAGTGGCATGGAGTCCAGACGGCAAAACCATTGTCAGTGGTAGCGCGGACAAGACGATCCGACTGTGGAAGACTTCTGGCGAGTCCATCGGTGAACCCTTTAAAGGACATACAAGTTGGGTCTCTTCAGTGGCATTTAGCCCCGATGGTAAAACCATTGTCAGTGGTAGCTATGACGCGACAATTCGCCTGTGGAATACTTCAGGCAAGCCCAGCGGTGAACCCTTTACAGGCCATACAGGGATGGTCAACTCCGTGGCCTGGAGCCCGGACGGCAAAAGAATCGTCAGCGGTAGCGATGACAAGACAATTCGCCTGTGGAAAACTTCTGGCGAGCCCATCGGTGAACCCTTTAAAGGGCATAAGAAGGAGGTCTACTCGGTGGCCTGGAGCCCGGATGGCCTCACGATCGTCAGTGGCAGTAAGGACAATACAATTCGCCTGTGGGATACTTCAGGCAAAACTATCGGTCAACCCTTTAGAGGACACACCAATTCAATCTACTCGGTGAAATTTAGCCCGGATGGCAAAACCATTGCCAGCGGTAGTTTGGATAATACCATTCGCCTGTGGGACACGGACGGTGAACCCATCGGTCAGCCCCTCAAGGGACATACGGAGACAGTCACTTCAGTTGCGTTTAGCCCGGACGGTAAAACCATTATCAGCGGCAGTGCAGATAAGACTCTTCGCCTCTGGAGCTTTGGCACTTGGCAAGATTGGCTGAAGATGGCGTGCAACCGAATAATTTTACATCCCGTTTTAGTCGCGCCCCAAACGCAGTTTGGTGAGGATAGGGAAATGCTCTCCGTGGCGAAAGACGCGGGGAAAACCTGTCAAAACCTGGCCTGGAACCATCAGGAAAAGGCCCAGTTTTTAGTCAATCAAGGTGGAGCGCACGCGCGGCAAGGCGATGTCAACCTAGCCATGGAGACGTTCCAACAGGCCCAGAAATTATCGCCCAGCATTAAGGTGCCACCAGAGGACAAGGTTAAACGGTGGGCTGCGGTCGGTTTGATCGAACAAGGGGAAAACCTAGTCAAAGAGGGTAAAGTTCAGGAAGCAGTGGATGCCTTCTTGAAAGCAAAGCAGTTCGAGGCCACCTGGAAGATCCCTCCAAAGTCTTGGGATACGCTGTGTTGGTACGGTGCGCTGCACGAAGGGGCAAAGAGCGCGATCTCGGCGTGCGATACGGCGGTGGCACTTGCACCGGGCAATGTCGAGCTTCGAGATAGTCGTGGGGTGGCCCGGGCGCTGACGGGGGATACCGCAGGGGCGATCGCAGATTTTCAAGCGTTTATCAAGGGTACGGATTCGGCCGAGCGCAAAAAAAGGCGGCAAGGCTGGGTTGATGCCCTGAAAAAGGGTGAGAATCCGTTTACGAAGAAGGAGCTCGCTTACTTGTTGTCATGAGTTCAGGGGGAACAGTTATCAGTTATCAGTCAACAGTGAATTGAGTTGACTGTTGACTGTTGACTGTTGACTGTTGACTGTTGGCTGTTGGCTGTTGACTGTTGGCTGTTGACTGTTGGATAAAGTCAAAAAAGTTCTCACCAACTAGGTCAAGAAACAACCTGAATTCCCTGGGATGAACCTGTTGTCTAGCGGAGTCTACCAAAAGGCTTTAATTGACTTGAAAGATGCCTTGCAAAACTCACCCTCAAGCGGGCTTATATGATGTCCGATCGATTGACCATAATATCCCGGCCGGGCGGGTTTTTGAGATGGTCGATTGTTGGCAGATATTGTTGGTGAACCCGCCCCTACCTGATGTCGGGTAATCGACCGGACATCATATTATAGCAATGCCGAAATCTTGAATTCCTACTTGTATTCATCAACGCCACCCATTTACCTATTTCTTCCTCATGAAAACCAATTTTGACGCTTTTATCTCTTACGGACGAGCAGATAGTCTAGCTTTTGGCAGAAAGTTATACGAGAG
>NZ_JAUBVJ010000198.1:0-3363 GCF_036702785.1 Microcoleus sp. AR_TQ3_B6
GCCAGGGTTTCAGTTTCTGCTTCCGATGCTTGGAAGCTACTTTCTTTGTTGGAGAGCGATACTTGCTTTGATTTTTCAGGCCCAGAAATAGAAATTTCTTTGCCCTGAATAGTTTCTTGTTCTTCTTCTTGCTTTCGTATTTATCTCCCGGCCTGCTGACGGTGAGTTTCGCTTGAATTGATGATGCAGTTCTTTCGAGTCCCTCTTTCTGTGTCTGGGTCACAACTGCAGGGATAGAAGTCGCTTCAGTGTCAGTGTGTTGCCCTGTCGCCTGCATCTGCATCAATTTATTCATCATCATGCCGGGGAGTTTAGCCATGCGCGAGCGATCGATAACTGAGCGCGGGCGATCGCATGGCTAGGAAAATTATATCCTTATTCAGCCACGCCCTGATAATTTAGCTAATTGACTCTCAAATATTGTTTTATCTACTTCAGGAAATAACAGTTCTAAATCTTTAATAAATTGCTCGGCACGAGCTAAATCGAGCTGAAAGTTGCTATCGTCAATAAAAAATTCTTGCCAAGGGCTCAATCCTCTAGTTTGTAAGAGAAGCTCTAAGTATTCATCGAAAACAATTGACATTCTGTAGTAAGACTTGGTTTCAAAAGAGTAATAGTAAAAATTAGGTGCTTCTCGATCGAACGAAAATTTAACAGCTACATGATTCGCGTTTTGCCTAGTAATTCGGTCAAAATTTTTGTATTCGCCATAGAGTTTAAAAGGTTTTTCTACCCACTCATCGTCCACACTATAGATCGTTCGATTCTCTTCAGGAATATAAATTTCTCCAGGCTCGTACACTGCATTTATTGAATAAATGCTTGACGCACCATAGGGAGTATGCAACGAGTTAGGATGTTGTCCTAAATGTCTCCAGCTAAAATTAATCCACATGGCAGATTGATAAAATTTCTTGAAAGGCTCCCATATCTTGAAATCCTCGATTACTTCGCCTTCAGTGGCTAGAGAATCCTCATACTCTAATATTGTTTCTAGCGTTTGCGGTTCGCCAATATCATAGAGCAATAGTTCGTATTGCTCGCAAGCTGAGAACTCAAGGACTTTTGTTTTTAACTGTTCGATGTATTGTTGATAATTTATTGAGAGGCGAGGAGTACTATACGAGTTTTTCTCGTCCTCGTTGTCCGAGTCTAATCCCGATGCTGCTATCTCTAGTTGTTTCTCATTTGAACCCAGAGATATTTGGCGAAAGTAACTAAGATTAATAGCACGCTTTTCTGCTAATTGACTCTCGAATATTGTTCTATCTACTTCAGGAAATAATTCTTCTAAAGTTTCAATAAATCGCTTGGCTCGATTTAGGTTGATTCTAAAGTTACTGTCATCAACAAAAAATTCCTGCCAATAAGATAGCCCCCTAGTTTGTAAGAGAAGGTTCAAGTATTCCCCAAAACCAATTGACATTTTGTAGTAAGACTTTGTTTCTAGAGTGTAGTAGTAAAATCTAGGTGCTTCTTCATTCCTGGAAAACTTGACAGCTACATGACGGTAACTATCTAAAAAAATTCGATCGAACATTCTGTATTCATCATAAAGTTTATAAGGTTGATTTAACCTCTCATTTTTAGGGATATAAACCATTCGATTTTCTTCAGCACTATAAATTGCTTCCGGATCGTATATTTCAAGAATTGGATAAATGTCCGACCCACTAAATCGATTTTTAAATGGCTTAGGAATTTCCCCTAAATATTTCCATACAAACTTAATCCATGTAGTAGCTTGATAAAACTCTTTTAAAGGTTCCCATACCTTGAAATCCTCCATTCCTTCGTATTCGGTAGAAATAAATTCTTCCGTATCATCTAAGATTTCTTCTATCGTTTGCGGGCGACCGATATCACAACCAACTAGCTTGTATTTAGGAGAAGCTTGTATATCCAAGAGTTGAGCTTTTAATTGTTCGACATATTTTTGGTAACTCATTGAGCGCATTCTCCTTAAAATCTTGCTTTACCACTCTTTATCAAAGGTTGTATCAACGGCCAATACTCTTTTTCAAATTTATCTTTGTTCTTATATAAAGCTTGCATCCTAGTTCTAAAGTCTGCTTCATCTTTAAATGGACCCAACTTGTTCTCTTCCGCAATATTCCTTGCGAGCCTGTCTGGAAGACCTAGCTTGTACTGCAAAGTCTTCCTACCTTCCGTGCTTAAATCAATTACTAACGCTGTTGCTCCATCCAAGGGAGGTTTTTGTAGCTCTCTTTTCCAGCGATCCAGCGGTTTATCCCTGACAAAAGATTTTCCGTCTTTCTTCATCGAACCCCACTTCACGTCTATAGTCGCAGGGAAATTCTTAACAATTTCGTTGCCTGTGTGATAAGTGACTCTAACTTCATAGTACAACACTTCATTCTTATCTATGCGATTTTTCGCGTCCTTTTCCGGTCCTTCTTCCATATCACTATTATCAGCCTTCTTTCCTGGCACGAGATTCCAAGGCTCTCCTGGTCCGTGTAATTTTTGACTTAAAAGGTGCATTTTTCCCCAATAACGGGGACCCTTGCGACCGTTACCAATGTCCCCATAATCGATCTCAAGTACGTGATCCCAACCAGGTATATCATCCACCTCGGTAGCGCGGCTGCCTTTTGTATTCCCCTTTAGTCTAGTGAGGGGTTCGGCCGTGACCGAACCAGCTTTATTTCCTTCTGGTTCATGAGTTACATTGGTCTCTGGTAAATCGGGTTCTTCTTTGGTTGGTACGCTTCCGGTTTTGGTTGTAGTGTTGGGCGCGATTACTACCTTAAAGTCGAGGTCGTTATCGGCTTTGTCTTTGGCTATATTCGACTCGAAGTGAACGTTAAACTTAATAGGTGATTTGAGCCTGCGATCGTAACCGGGCTTCATTCGCTGTGCCTGGGCTATCTTTTCAGTACGAGTCGTTTTGTAATCTTTGACTTGCCCATTAATGTTTTTAAGCTGCTGTACCGCCTCAATAGCCATTTGCTCGTGCTTGCGGATATCGGCAGGTGTCAGTTGCGGTTGCCCCGTCGAATTTTTCGGAGGCGTTTGTCGATTTGGCGGTTGCCCTGTACGATTTGGTGGCACTGGCCTTTGACTACCACGTTTATTGCTACCCCCAGCAGCATTACTCGGTCTACCCTTACCAGGTTTATTGCTACCCCCAGCAGCATTACTCGGTCTACCCCCACCAGCTTTAGCCAGCCACTCATTCCCCTGCTTCGCAACTAAATCGACCAACTTATTCACCGCCACATCTACCCTAGCTTGCACGCGCCCGATAATTTCCCGCACTTTTTGACCCACATTCCCCAACCCCACAATCCGCGCTAGGAAACTAATTATCACTGGAAGAGAGCGCCCCATTGTCTG
>NZ_JAUBVJ010000199.1:0-3317 GCF_036702785.1 Microcoleus sp. AR_TQ3_B6
CGGACTTCGGCTTTAAGGTTGAATAAGGCGTCAGTGTCAATGCGTTGGTAGAGTTCGGGATTGACTTGGAAGCTGAGACGGCACTCGATGAGTTGGTTGTCTTGTTTGGTTAGGGCTAGGGTGATGGCATGAAAGGTTAGGGGAGATTGGGAGGAGTCGCGTAGCGTTACTTCACTGTTGAGTTGATGATTTTCCGTCTTTGCGTTCATGTATAGTTTTCCCTCAGCTTAAAATTTAATCGGTTCAGCCCTTTATGCAATAAACCCGAATTTCCGTGCAATCTACTGAAAGCTATTCTCGCTTCCCACCCAATCAAGCCATCTTCAAGAAGTAGAGCATCCGTCTGATTAAGGCTGAAGTGAGACGATCGCTGTTTTTAGAAAGCGATCGCCCTTCCCAAGCCGATTATCTCTGCGATCGCCCCCTGTCTCATCTCAGCAGGGTCGGCCTGGCAACTCGACGATTCGAGCAGAGTGAACCATCGCCCTTTTAAATACTTGGTATGAGTTCAAGTGGACAATGCCTGTAGTACCATCTAATAACGTTAGATGACCAAAGAAATACCATTTTCCTTTGCTTGTTCTTCCAGCCTCAATATTGAGTTTCGTTCAATAGGATTACCCAGAAGCAAAAGTAGCTTCAATCCCTTCATTTTGAGTAAAAACTCTGGCACCTCCCGTATTTTACAGTACGACAGAATAAGCGTCTCTAAGTTAGACAAATCCATGAGACAGTCGGGAACTCTAGATATATTGGTCTGTTTCAAAGATATCTCTTTTAAGTTTTTTAAACTTGCAATTGCCTCAGGGATTTCAGATATCTGTGTTTCTTCTAGACTCAGTTTTTCAAGCCTTCTCAAGGCTGGGAAAGTAGCAGGCAGTGAACTCATAGGGCACTTGTCCATGTTCAATCCTCGTAAATTGGGTAGATGGGCTACTCCTTCAGGAAAAACTTGTAAGGAGGTCTGGTACAAATCTAATCCTTCTAAATTTACTAATTCGGCAATTTCATCAGGAATAACGCTTATTTTATTCCTACCTAAACTAAGATTTTTGAGCTTGGAAAATTTTCTTATAGTATCTGGAATTGATGAAATTTTATTTTGAAATAAGTCCAACCATTCCAAGCTTAGAGGCAAGTCTGGAAAAGAATACAGATCATTTATGTTTGCACGGAACCAGCTTAGATTTCCGAGTCCAGATAAAGAGGGTAATTCAATTAATGAATTGTCATAAACGCTTAAATCAGTTAAGTTAGAAAGCCTGCCAACAGGATTCGGGAGTGACTTCAATCTATTGCCAGATAGTTGAAGATCTTGCAACCGACCTAAATTTCCAATACTGTCTGGAATTTCTTCAAGCAAGTTTTCATTAAGGTAAAGTTTTTCAAGATTTTCTAGATTACCAAAAGATGCAGGAATGGACTCTAGCCTATTGTGTGACGCATTCAAGCATTTTAACTGCCTTAATTCTCCTATGTCATTTAATTCTTCAATACAGTTGTTCTCCAGATAGAGTTCTTCTAGATAAGGATATTGACTGAAGTTAATGGGTACTTCATCGAGTTCCTGATCTGCAAAATCCAGCCTTGTGTCCGAATACTCTGTCTTCATAAATAATTTTTCCTCAACTCTCTTTTATGCTTAGCTCCAAATATTCCTTTATCCTCTTTGAAAATTCATTAATAATGGTGGTTTCTTCATTTCCCGAATTATTTCTGTAATACTCCTCTAATCCACTAACCAATGAGGGATTCTTCTTGATGGCTTCAAAGTCCCTATCCGTCACATTTTTGATCGGGTTCAGGTTAGGGGGATATGTTTCTATATCCTTGTCCGTACTGTAAACACCTTTATTGACCGCCTTTTTAGCTGTATCCCCATGTGGATCGCTAGCAGTTTGGGTCATAGACATATGTTCATAAACTTCAGAAGATTTATACTCACCCTTGGCTACTTTCTCCTTCTCTTTGAGCGTCATCTGTTTTGGCGGAACGTTAGAGTCATTGTTTAGGTTGCTACGTTTGTCAAGCAAAAGCATATTAGTAATATGGGACACACTCCATCTCGCTGGCTCTGCCACTAAGGATGCTATGAAAGTAACTGATATTTCGTCGTTGGTTACCCTATCTGGAAATGTTTTGTACCAATCTTTCGCTTCATTCGGAGGAAGGGGAGCTGACTCATAGCTATACTTACTTGAAATCTTGGAAGGTAAAGCTATTGTGCTTTTCTTCTTACCATAATCATTTTTAATCGTAATATTGAGACCCTTGTTATTAAGTGATGGGTTCTTAATGAAATTAAGAATATCCAAATACTTTGCAGGGTTAGATAGACCAGACTTTAGGGCACTAATCTTGGCTTTATCTTTCTCTTTCTCTTCCTCTGAGTATCGTAGCTTCCCAATTGTTGAAATTATAGAATCTAAGACTTCTCCAGGCTTCGATCCACCGATTGCATAGAAATAATTCGTGATGCCCTCCTCCTTAGGCACAATGTAGTAGTTAGAGGCTGTCTCTACAAAGAACTCGCCAGATCCTACCCCAAAGGTATTCTGAGGAACAAACTCTGCCTTGCAAGCATTCGCATATTTTCTTTGAGCTGCCGATATCTTCTCGTGTATGCGTTTACTTTTTTCCTTTAAGATTTCGTCCTCTTTACTCTGAATTTCTGCATGTTTTTCTCTTTCCTCTGCTTCACGTCTTGCCCTCGCCTCCGGAGAGAAGTCCTCTTGTGCTATCGGTTTCTTATCATCACTGAAGCTAGACGCCTTTCCCCCACTGTAACTCTCTGCTGCTACCTTTTCCAATGCCTTGTATAGAAGTTTCTTAAATCTGGCATGATCCTGTTGACCTTCAATCTCAAATTTGATTTCATAGTCGTTAGGTGCAATCCTCACAGTCACATCAAGGTCATTGTCTTTCTTGTCCTCACCCACTGGCTTGAACTTTATATCTAGATTTATCCCCTTCTCTAATTGAGGTTGATATTGATTCTTTAACGCCTCGCATTCTTTTGTCTTTCTCGCATAAAATTCTTCAAATGTTTCATTTTTATTTGCTTTCTTCTTAAGTTCATTTCTAATCTTCTCGCCAATCGCTTTGTGCTTATTCTTATCGCTTGACAAACCAAACTTATTACCAATTTCTTGTAATCTATTCTTGCCTTTCTCCTTCCATTCCAGAAGCTTCTCTTCGCCTGCTTTAAGTTTCTGACCCAACTTACTCGGCTTAAACTTATCCTTCGCAGTTCCCCACAAACCCCCTGCCTTTTCACCCAAAGCTTCCAGCTTCTTACCCGGCAAACTCTTCACCGC
>NZ_JAUBVJ010000200.1:0-3286 GCF_036702785.1 Microcoleus sp. AR_TQ3_B6
TGTGACAGAAGGAGCTGACTTCCCCCCCATATCAACTTCACCACCCTTGCCAAGGTCAATGCCACTGGAAGGACTTTTCGATATGCTGGGGGATAATTCCGACTTGCCGGAACGCCTAGACATAACTCGCCTCTACCCCACATATTCGCGAATCGCCGCCTTCTGAGATCGCCCACAACTCGCCTGTGAGCGTTTGCTCTGTAAGGTTGCCGCCACCGTTAGGGGCCAGAAAAATGCCGCTACCAACAGCTACATTTTGGGTGCCGGCAATCCAAATAGGTACATTTCCTGTATTTGTGGCGTACAAAATAGCCCGGTTTGGATTTGCGCTCCTAAACGGCGTCGGAGCCGCCGAGCCAATATCGATTCCGTAGGGCAAACCACCACCGATCGCCCTGACTTTTGGTTTTGCAATTAGGTCAAGGGTAAATCTAAAATCTCCTTCAAAATTAATATAATCCCCGGCCCCCAGAACGCCGTGTCCGTAATTAAAAATGGAAATTCCTAAACGGTCGTCTGGGCTTAGTAGTTTTAGATTATTAATCGTCAAATACGGGATAACAAAAGGGATTGTCGTTTCTCTTCCCTTGTTTTGTAATCTAGCTGTTGATAAGGTTGACCATGCTCCTGTCGCCCCTTTTCTAGCATGGAATCTTAAGCCGACAAATGGGTATTCCTCTTCAATCCTAAGCATTGCAGCAATTTTTTCTGCTGCATTCATTTCTGGGTAAAGCTCCGCAAATGGCGCTTGCTGATAGGAGGGCAAATAAATAGCGCCGCTAAGAGCCTCAAGATAAAAGTTTTTACCTAAATGGTAAGAGCTTGCTAAATCGGCATATTCAGCAAAACTATCAGCGCAGTTGAGAATTTCAATAATTCCTGTTCCGTCAGCAGCGGTAATGCTGCGTCGAAAAGTTCTGGTGTTACCAAGTTCATTTTCTGCCATTAGCTTAAGTACACCTTCCCTTCTATTACGTTGCCACCACCGGGCAAGCTGATTATTTCTATCGGGAATTCCAGCAGGGTGCTAAATGTGGCATCTGTTCCGCCACTTGCCGCCAACGTGTGCGTACACCGAGTAATCGCAGTTTGTTTGTCGGGATTTTTTGTGGGATCGAGTTCTCTCAATTTGAGCGCTATCACTGCCTCCATTGCTGCTTGTGCGAGGTTCGGCGCGCTGCTACTGCCACCAGTTCCACTGGTAAAGGTGGAGCCTACTAGGTAATCGGTAGCTGTGTAAGTGGTGACTCCCCCCGCAGCGTTAGCCGGCACCACGTTCAAGAGCAAATCAATGGCAGCGGTTTTAGTTGAAAGGTTGGCGGTAATGGTAATTCGATCTGTTCGTTGCGGAACTCTTGTTAAGCTATTTTCCTGTTGCTCTAAGAGGGAAAGGATTCCATAAACGTACCGCTCCAGACTCGCCGCACCCTGCGGATCGGAATAGCTAATCCCCGAAACAGAACCGCCAGAGCCAGAAGTGTGAGGCGCCATAAAGAACTAAAATAAAAACTTACTTTTTCAGTTTAAGTAAGATGTATTGACTCGATGTCGGGTTACTAAATTCTTAAGAAGTTGCGGAAATAGATAAATTAGCAACTGCAGAAGACTGAACAACTGTGCCGCCGTACGGGTTTGGCGCGCTAGACTGAAAACAGCAACTAAAAGGTTGCTGTTAAAGCAGTATTTACACGGAATCAGCAACTGTGAAAATTTTAAGAGTTGGACAAGCTACGCCTCTTACTCAGACGACTTTTAACCAAATCAGCAACCAATTTGTGGCGGATGTCTATAAACTTTTTTTAGCTATATCTTGGTACACTGGGGAAAGACCAGAAGCCATCCTGAGAATAGATGTTAGCCACGTTTACCAAAACCCAATAACGCGCCAACCGCGTGATACGATTCTTTACCCCGGGGCTAATCGCAAGGACCGACAAACTCGCGAGCTATCTATCCACAGGGCGCTTAAATTGATGCTTAGTGCTTACCAGCCGCCGGAATCAGGCTTCTTATTCCCTTCTTTGTATAGGGCTGATCAGCATTTAAGCCGACAAGCTTTTGACAAAGCTTTTAGGCGCGCGGTCAAAAAAGCTGGGTTAGAGAATCAAGGTTTTAGCCCCTACTCTGCAAGGCGTGGTTTTATCACCCGATTAAATGAGCAAGGGTACGATGTGAAATTAATTCAAACCCTAACCGGTCATAGAAGTATATCTTCCTTGATGCGATATGTCGAAGTTTCACCGTCGCAACTAAAAAATGCAATTGATAATTTTTAAAATTTATGGGACTTGTTAACCTAAATCCGTCTAATGTTGCTATCAACGTCGCGGAAGATGTTCGAGGTTCGGATACAGTCGCGGCAGTCAGTGCGACTGCCACGAGCAGCGTTGCTCTTGCTGGTAACGCTAATCGGGGTTCGTATTCTATTTATAATGCTGGAACTACGACGGTATTTATCCGAGAAAATGCGACAGTTACCACAGCTTTGTACAAGCACCCTATCCCTCCCGGATATTTGTTTGAAAGTGAATTTACAAGCTCTCGTTATACGGGGATTATTAGTGTAATTACCGCAAGCGGAACGTCAAACTTGATGGTGTCTGAAAGCACAATCTCTTAGGATGGGTAAACTAACTAATCTAAATCCTGTAACTGAAGCAAGCCTGCCGCCGGAAATGACGCGCGATACAGAACTCGTAGCTGCACTTCTAAAAGCTCTCACCCTTTTTGCCAGAAGTAGCAGCATAGGGGCTATCGACGGTAACAATACTCCGATTAATGCCGCCGCTGGCTTCATGTGGGTTGATGGAAATGCCGCGCATGCAAATTTACCTGCTTCAGCAGGGTTGTTGATTGAGTTCGACCCGCTTCGGAATACAGTCTCGCAAGGCTTGTACCGCGCACAAATCATGATTCCCCTTACCACTGTCGCGAACGGCACGGTATTTCACGTTCGACATCAAAACAACGGGGCATGGGCCTCTTGGAGAATGCTTTGATTTAGGTATCAAGGGGAGTTTTTCAAATGATCCGCCACGCTTTGCGGCGATTCTCCTGCTGCCAGGAGCGATCGCACTTCAGCAACTTTCGCCTGTGCGATCGGCGAATCGGTATTGCCCCCGCGAATGTGAATGTGGCGCATCCGAAAACCGTCGCGGTAGGAAAATCTAAAATATTCGCCGCTACGGGCCGTGCCGCGAGGGCGATAAGTGGAAATTGCTTTTGATACAGAATCGTCATTATCAGCGGGCGGGGCTGTGTATTCTGTATCAGCAACCTGAGCCTT
>NZ_JAUBVJ010000201.1:0-3262 GCF_036702785.1 Microcoleus sp. AR_TQ3_B6
CCCGTCCAAAAAGGACGGGCGGGACGCCCATCCCACTTTCAAGAGTGGAAGTTATTTAATTCTCATTCCTAAGTAGGATGCGTCAAGTAAGTTTTTTTGACAAAACAATTAACATTTTACTGTGACGCAGCTTACAGTTTTCTAATTTTTAATTATTATTTAAGCTCCCATGCCCGAATACTGCTTCAAACCCTGCCGCCAAAGCCAGCGGTTCCACACAAAAAACACCGCACTCCAACCCAACATTACCAACAAACCGCGACCTACATCTACGGGCAATCCGATCAAGATTGAAGCGGGAAAATGAATCAAATAAGGAAACGGCGTCCACAAAACTACTTCGCGCACGGGTGCGGGAAACACTTCTAGCGGCGCGATAAGTCCCGATAAAAATAGGTAAATTAAAAACCAGAATTGTTCGATCGCACTTGCCCTTTCCAGCCAAAAAGCAAACAGCGCAAAGGTATACTGGATCGAGAACCGCAAGCAAAAAGCCAAGACGACAACCAACAAAAACAGCAAAAACCTGCCCAAACTCGGCAGCCAAAAAGTCTGGGGGTAAAGCGCAAAAAACAGCAGCACTAATCCGCATACAAACGGCAGCCTCGCAAACCTTTCGGAAACGTGAGATGCAAAGTGATGCCATACCGGATCGAGAGGCTGCAACAATCTATTAGATAGCCTGCCTTGCACTACTTCCTTTTCAAACTCCCAAATTACCCAAACTACATTTGTTTGCCTCACAATGAAAGCCGCTAAAAAATAACGGGCAAAGTCGATCGACTTCAGCCCAAATTGACCCGTTTCGGCCGCCTGCATCCAGACGCCCATCAAGATAAACGGCAAAGATCCCGACAGCGCCCACAAAAACAATTCCGCCCGATATTCGAGCATATAAGCGTAGTAGGTAACTAGGAAAGTTTTACTAATTCTCAAAAATCTGTTCATATAGCATCTCAATAAATCCTGTAGATTTATATTTATATCCTGTCCGGTGAATTGCCCGCGAGGGAATTCAATCGCATCGTGGGGGCGGGTCGATCTAGATTATTAGTCTGCCGGAATAGATGGTTGATTAAACCCGCCCCTACAAGTATTGTGGTTAATTTTAATCGCACCAAATTTATCGGCGCAGTCACTTAAATTTTTCCAGTCCGAAAAACTCGCCCTATCACCTCTTCAATAGGCGGGTCAGTAACAGTCAAATCTATCACTTCTAACTCAGCCAAAATCTTTGCCACGCTCACCGTCAGCTCCTCCCTTTTGACCAAAAGTCGCACTGAATTTCCCTCAATTGATTCTACCTCTCCGTAAGCAAAAGCGCTATCTTTTGCCAGCGGATGGGCTAATTTTACCTGAACTTCCCGATAAGGTGCAAACCTGTCGAGCAACCCGTCCAAACTGCCATCATAAACTAATTGCCCTTCATGGATCAATAAAACGCGCTTGCACAAAGCAGTAATGTCAGCCATGTAATGGCTCGTCAACAGCACCGTTGCTTGATAGCGCTCGTTATATTCTCGCAGAAATTGCCTGACGCTAAACTGTGCGTTTATATCCAAACCTAAAGTCGGTTCATCTAAAAATAATACCTCCGGCTGGTGCAGCAGCGCCGCCATCAATTCAGCTTTCATGCGTTCGCCCAAAGAAAGCTTGCGCACCGCCTGATTTAACTTGCCTTCTAGTGACAGCATTTCTGTCAATTCTCCGACTCGCCGCCGATAATCTTTATCGGGAATACCGTAGACAGCGGCATTGATTCGCAGAGAGTCAAGCACGGGTAAATCCCAAATTAACTGCTGTTTCTGCCCCATCACTAAGGTGATTCTTTGTAGAAAATCTGCTTCGCGACGAAAAGGAGTGCGATCGCACACTCTCACAGTACCAGCAGACGGATAAATCAAACCAGTCAGCATTTTCAGCGTAGTAGTTTTGCCCGCACCGTTAGCGCCTAGAAACCCCACCACTTCCCCAGGTTCAATACTGAAAGAAACGCCCTCAACTGCTTTGACATTTCGGTACGTGCGACTGAAAAAGTGTCGCACTGTTCCTTTAAGTCCCGGTTCTTTAATCGCTACTGGATAAACTTTGCTCAAGTCTTCAACTAAGATAATTGGCATCGGCTCAAATTTTAACTTTTATTTTAATCTAGGATACTTCTATCAGGCTTGTGCCAAGATGGAGCGATAGAGGCCTCAAGTAGGGTAAGCCAGCCATTGCTCAATCGCTCAGAAAAAGTAACTGTGTTCTGGCGCACCCTACTCAGCTTTAGAATATTGCAAAATATCCACGATCGCATCCACAAAGTTTACAACTATGGTACTCACGCCCGATAATTCAGGCATCTCTCGTTTGGTAGGAGACAATTCTCCTGAAAATATTACACTTGCACCAGGACAACTTGCTAGTTTTCCTGGGGGACTTTGGATGGTGGGCGGCAATGATACTGTCAGGGGTTCGTCAGATGCAGAACGTATTTTCGGCAACGATGGTAAAGACAGTCTGTTAGGCGGTGCCGGCAGTGATTTTATTTACGGCGGCAAAGATGATGACGATGTTTTGGGAGAAAATGGCGAGGATTTCTTGACAGGAGATAGAAATAGCGATTTCCTTGATGGGGGTGCGGGAAATGATTTGCTGCGCGGTGGGCAAGGTGTTGATTTCTTAGTTGGCGGTGACGGTAATGATACTTTAATTGGCGACAGAGATGTGGATGTTTACAAAGGTGGTGGTGGGAGCGATCTCTTTGTTTTTCGAGTCGATCAAGCGGGAATCCGACTAGCTGGAATTGAAGTCCCTGACGCGCTAATTGTGGATTTTGATAAGTCTAGCGATTCGATTGGAATTAGTGTGGGATTTACCAGCAGCAATATCTCCTTGGAACAGATAAGTTATAGCTTAAACGATCCGAGACTGCTGCTGATCGATCCTGCAACTATAGCGGGGGGAACGAGTTTGTTAGCCAAGGGCGGCATCTCGCTGCAAAGTCTCGATCCCGATGGCAACGGCCGCGTGGAAGCTACTAATATTAGATTCGGTGTTGCTAATGCTTTGTTGGGTACTGTGTTGAACGTGACCCCAGCCGATTTAAACGGCCGTTTTATTAGTGCGAATTCTGTGCTTTAATTCGTTGCTGATATATCTCTAGTAGGGTGCGCACTGCGCACCTTACCCATTGCCCATTATCTAAGGATCGCGAATTAAATAACTTACAATTTTAATTATTATTGTGGGATGGGCGTCCCGCCCGTCCTTTTTGGAC
>NZ_JAUBVJ010000202.1:0-3174 GCF_036702785.1 Microcoleus sp. AR_TQ3_B6
CCTAAAGATTCTTGAAAATTCAGGCCGCTTATTGACATTAACTGAACGACTAGCTTCCCGCACCTTGACAGGGCTGGGGGCGAGACCCCCGTTCCACAATTAACTTAAGGGGCGAGACCCCCGTTCCACAATTAACTTAAGGGGCGAGACCCCCGTTCCACAATTAATCCAAATCATAAGCTGTTGTGCATTTAATTTTCACAATCCTCTCCCTTGCCTTTGCGGGCGATGGGGAACCAATTTTAGATTTACAAAGGTTATTAAATGGGGTTTACGATCGCCGCGCCGCCTATGACTTTAGAATAGATTACACCGCCGCACCCCGAAGTGCGCTGTCGGAAACCGATGCTGTTTGGCCCGATGTTTTTCTGTGGCAGAGGAGATCGATCGGACGATCGAGAGATCTTTAAGTGCTATAGCTCGCATATCTTGCAAGATGTGAGTTAAAATAAGCTTTCACAAGCTCCACATTCTGACAACTCGCGATCGGTACAAGCTATAGGTTCAATCTAAAATCTAAAATCCCCAATCTAAAACCCGATGACTTCACTGCCAGCCAACCGCGCCAAAACACTCAAAGAAGCTTACCGCCCTTGCGATGTCAAGCCTCTAACGGGCGAAAATATTGCGCGATATTACGTTGACTTGTCCGCAGTAGGGAACACAGAAGCCATCGAAGGTGTCAGCACAGATTTGGATATTCATGAACCGGGAGAATTTGACACAAATTTGTTTACCGGGGATGGGGAATGTGGCCAAAGTACAGAGTTAAAACGCATTCAGTCGCAGTGCGAAAACAAATATCGGGTGATTTACAGACAATTCGATTGGAAACGCGATGTTAATGAGGCTGAATATACCGATCTATATTTTGTTTGTGTCAAAAAAATAGCTGATGATTTAACTGAATTACGCCTGAAGTTTGACGCCAAACTCTTAGAGAGTTTTGCATCGCGGTTTAAATATGTTACTCAAGAAACTGAAGCCACTTTTCAATCTTCCGTCAGCTTGAACCACCAGCGGGTTGATGTAAGTGCCATATTTGCAGATCGACCACAGTTGCTAGATTTGGTAAAAGCTAGGGGTGCCCGCGTGCGACAGTTGATGCAAGTAAGTCGATCGGCTTGCCGCACTGCGATTACTCGCAAACACAGTAAAGTTTTGGCGAAAAATGTAACTTACGCTTTAAAACAACAGCAATTTGATTTTGAAAAATCTACTCCTGAACCAGAATATTATACAAAATTACCGGAAGTTGGCATCGAGAAAGAGATAACTAAAGAGAAAATAGGACAAAACTTATTATTCAATCTTTCCGTTGTGTAATACAACGGCAAGAGTCGGTGGAATTATGTCAACCCACTCGTAAAACAAAGCTATGCTTTCAAACAAGCCCTTGAATCAATCCAAGCCAATCCCAGAAATAGGCCGGCAAAGGATAATTGAACTAAATCAAGAGTCTTTTGACCAATTGCTGACGTTTGTCGATATTGTTCCCGACAATGCCTTTGATTTGGGATTTATCGAAAGTAATTTTGCGAAGGATAGGGATGCGATTGTTCACGCATTAATTAGCCATCCCGATTGTCAAGAGATCCAGTTTGAGGTTTGGGATTTTCCCGAGCCCGATCTGCGCTTTTTGATGGATGAAATTCTTAAGGTTTTGCCAACAGTCCAAGTTCAACCACACAAGAAGTTAATTTTAATTGTGCGGGGGTTGGAACACGCGATCGGGATTACGGGGGAATCTCCGCCGATCCTGGTAGATTTTAATGGGGTGCGAGATGCTTGTCCGATGCAAGTGCCGCATCCAATGCTTTTTTGTTTGCCGCATTATGCGATTGCGCGAATTGCTAGTTTGGCGCCGGATTTGTGGGCTAAAAATTCGGGGACTTTTGTGTTCAAAACTCCTCCAACTACAAAAGATGAGGCGGTTTCTCAAACTCTGGATGCTAGCAAGGGGATTACAAATGGCGAGGTGCCGGAAAAGCAGGAACGCATCGATTTATTAAAACGATTTTTGATGGAATATACTCCCTCGCACGGGCGCAAGGAAACTGAAGGGAATTTAAAAAATCGCATCAGAATTTTAAATGAGTTGGGAATTGCCTATCGCAGCCGGAGTGAATACCCAACAGCAAAATACTATCTAGAACAAGCGTTAGATTTGGCGAAAGATGATGAAGAATTAAGATATTTAAAAGCAAGTAGTTTGCATGAATTAGGAAGAAGTTATGCGAATCAAGGGGAAGTAGCAAAGGCGATCGCACTTTATGAAAAATCTCTCGAACTTCAGGAAAAGATTGATAATCTGCAAGGAAAAGCTGCTACTTTGCACAATCTAGCAATAATTTATGCGAATCAAGGGGAAGTAGCAAAGGCGATCGCACTTTACGAACAATCTCTCGAAATTAAGGAAAAGATTGGCGATGTTCAAGGGAAAGCTGCTACTCTGCACCAACTAGCAGGAATTTATGCCAAGCAAGAGGAAGTAGCCAAGGCGATCGCATTTTATCAAGAATCTCTCGAACTTCAGGAAAAAATTGGCGATGTTCTAGGGAAAGCTGCTACTTTGCCGCAATTAGCAATAATTTATGCGAATCAAGGGGAAGTAGCAAAAGCGATCGCACTTTATGAAAAATCTCTCGAACTTCAGGAGCAGATTGGCAATGTTCAAGGGAAAGCTGCTACTTTGCACCAACTAGCAGGAATTTATGCCAATCAAGGGGAAGTAGCTAAGGCGATCGCATTTTATGAAGAATCTCTCGAACTTAAGGAAAACATTGGCAATCTTCAAGGGAAAGCTGCTACTTTGCACTGTCTGGCAATAATTTATGCGACTCAAGGGGAAGTAGCCAAGGCGATCGCATTTTATGAACAATCTCTCGAACTTGAGGAAAAGATTGGCAATATTCAAGGGAAAGCTGCTACTTTGCACTGTCTAGCTATAATTTATGCCAATCAAGGGGAAGTAGCAAAGGCGATCGCCTTTTATCAAGAATCTCTCGAACTTCAGGAAAAAATTGGCAATGTTCCAGGGAAAGCCGCTACTTTGCACTGTCTCGCAATAATTTATGCGACTCAAGGGGATGTAGCCAAGGCGATCGCATTTTATCAACAATCTCTCGAACTTAAGGAACAGATTGGCGATGCTCGAGGGAAAGCTGCTACTTT
>NZ_JAUBVJ010000203.1:0-3082 GCF_036702785.1 Microcoleus sp. AR_TQ3_B6
AGTCATTAGTCATTAGTCATTAGTCATTAGTCATTAGTCATTAGTCATTAGTCATTAGTCATTAGTCATTAGTCATTAGTCATTAGTCATTAGCCGGAAAGAAGAGGGAAGTCAATCGATTTTAGATTTTAGATTTTAGATTTTAGATTGACCCCACGGATCAATGCGGGGGCTTGAGGATTTTAGATTTTAGATTTTGGATTGATTCCACGGATAAATCACGTGGCGGGTACCATCAAGAAATTATTGGTCAGAAAAGCCAATTCTCCATTATCAATTCTAATCTCTTATCGTTTTGATTTTTTTTGAGCTGTAATGTTCCGCCCAAGTACCCATAAACTTAAAAAGGTCGCTCGAACACCGCCACCGCCGGAGGTCGATCGATCTTGCAGGGACAGGGCATCAGTCGATCGCACTCCAAAACCAGCCCTTGCCAGAATGTCGGAAATAAAATGCAGCTTTTATATTGATCTACTGCTGGTGTCTTGACAAAATGCACCCAGAGTCTTATGATTGGAACACTGATTGGCTGGGACGGCAAAAACCCACAAAATAACTGGCTTTTCTAATAAAGTTAAAAACAAAATATTGATGGTTTTAGAGACCAACCATGCAAAGTCAAAGTTACTCATTTCTAACTGAACAAATAGTAGAGCGCATATTTTCGTCCGGCGAACTTACTCGCGATGACAGACAGCGAATTAAGTCAATGCTTTTAAATGAGTCGATCGGCGAAAATGAATTGAGCTTAATTGAAAGAGTCATGGAAGGCGTAGTCAAGGGAATACTTGACGTGCTGGATTAGTTTAGAAGTGACCCTCACCTATCTAAATGTAGGGTGCGCCGGACCGCGCACCTTACCCTAATTTTAAATAAAATCGAAAATCGAAAATTTTGTCACCGTTCTAAAAATCCTCATCGGGGCCCTCATCCTCACTTTGAGCGCGACGCACAAGTTCAGAAGGAGGCCTATCGTTACTCCAGGCCCACCACGCGCCGCCGCACTGGCAGCGGTAAAATTCTTGCCACTTGCGGCGGTTGAACTCGGTGTATACTGGCGATCGGCGATTAATCCAGACCTCAGTGGCCTCCGTACAGCTAGCGCCGCACTTGGGACAGCAAAACTCTTTAGCGTGAACCGCCGTCGCCGTCCATTCAGGAGGATGTGGAGCAAAAGCTTCCATGTGTTAGAGTTTCTATCTAAACTGCTGGTAATTACGGCAAATCAAGGGTTGCGAAAGATCCGCAGACTGGGGAAGGACCTAAGCAATGACATAAGTACGCTGTTGAGTGCGTAAGTTATCTGCCCGTTATTTTTTTTAACATTTGCCGTCAGATGAATAGTATAACTGATGTGGTGCAAACCGTCGATCGGCATTCTGAACTATTTCAAGGACTAGGCTCATGTCTATCTACAATCTTATCTCGTTTTTGGGAATTTTTGGCTTGTGTGCGATCGCCTGGGTTTTTTCAGAAAACCGCAAAGTTCAGTATATACCTTGGCGCGTCATCATCTGGGGCATTGGCCTGCAATTAGTCTTAGGATTTTTAGTATTCCTGTTCCCCCCAACTCGCATCGCCCTAGAGTGGTTTACTGGCTTACTGGATGGAGTATTCCTCGCTGCTGACGCTGGAGCAAGATTTGTATTCGGGAACAATATTGTACCAAAACCTGGTCAAGAGCCGGCAATTAATTTAGGATATATTTTTGCGTTTCGAGCTTTACCGACAGTCATCTTTTTTTCTGGCCTGATGGCCTTGCTATACAACATCGGCGTGATTCAAATTATCACCGAATTTTTTGCCAAAATCTTTTATAGGACAATGCGGTTGAGCGGCGCGGAAGCCCTCAGCGGTGCGGCTAATATTTTCGTAGGAATTGAAGCGGCAATTGTTGTCAAGCCTTATTTGCCAAAAATGACTCGTTCGGAACTTTGTGCAATCCTCTCTTGCTGTTTTGGGACTGCCGCTTCTTCAACTTTAGCAATTTATGTTAGTTTTTTAAAGCCAGTTTTTCCAAATATTTTAGGGCATTTAGTTTCAGCTTCAATTATCGCCATTCCCGCTTGTTTCGTCCTCTCCAAAATCTTAGTCCCGGAAACAGGCGTCCCCCTGACAATGGGCGGCATTCCCAAGGAAGAACCGCAGCCTAAAGGCCGCGAGTTGGTGGGCGAAGAAATTTCAGAAATGGAGGAAGAAGAATTTAAACAAGAGACTGTTGGGGGAGAACCCATCGAACGAGTCAGCCCTTTGGATGCAGCAATTATTGGCTCCTTGGACGGTGTAAAAATGGCGGTAGCTATTGCCGCTGTTTTGATTTTAATCTTAGGCTTAGTTTCCTTAATCAATCAATTCTTTGGCTGGCTGGCAATTTTGCCCAGCCCAATTGGTGACTTGTTCAAAGTTGTCACCTTAGCCAACATTCTGGGAGTCTTATTTTATCCCCTGACGCTATTAACAGGAGTTCCTTTAGAGGACTCTTGGCAAGCGTCAGTAATTATCGGTCGCAGGTTGTTAGAAACAGCGATTCCGCCCTATCAAAGTTTAGCAGAAGCATCGGCAAAAGGACTGGTGAGCGATCGTACAGTGTTAATTGTCAGTTACGCCCTTTCCGGCTTCGCCCACTTAGCCTCCGTAGGCATATTTGTCGGCGGTACGATCGCCCTAATTCCATCCCGTCGCAAAGACATATCCGAGCTCGGTTGGAAAGCATTATTTGTCGGCACCTTAGCGACAATGATGATCGCGTGCATTGCCGGCACCTTCGACACGGGAGACACGAGCATTTTAGGCGCTAAGACAGCCCCTGCTGCACCGCTAACCGCCCCTAATTCTCCCAAAGCGCTGCCATCCCCAGCCGCGACTTCCAAGCCGTCAGTTGCCCCAGCAATTGCCAGTCCGAAGCCTTCGCCGAAGGCAGAAAAAGCAACTCCGAAAGCTAAAGAATCTCCCAAATCTGACTCCAAGAAAAGCCCTTAAATAAGCGGCGGGAAAAGGACACCGTACCGTGCCCATTGGTGTCAACAAACACGTTAAACCGATAGTCCGACAGGGGTTGAAACCCCTGCCTCAAAGCTAAAGT
>NZ_JAUBVJ010000204.1:0-3064 GCF_036702785.1 Microcoleus sp. AR_TQ3_B6
CTCAAAGTAAAACAGAAAGGGGAGGGCTGACGCCTCCCATGTCATTGCAATAAATGACTATAGTTTTACCAGCTATTAGAGACTACTAAATAATTATAAAAAATGCAAATGTCCTGACAAAGAATTAGCACAACATTTTTCTTTAAATAAAAAGATAATTAAATCTAGATTGTCTGATTTGGCAGAGTCGGGTTTTCCTATCCATTTGACTAATACTGCTGTGAGTCAGGTGGAAGAAGTGACACGGAAGCAGACAACGGGATCGACTACTTATGATTCTAAGGGTAGAGAAAGGGTGAATACAGCCCCTTGACCGGGTTTACTACTGGCTGTAATGCTGCCTCCATGCGCTTCAATAATGCGTCTGGCAATCGCTAGACCCAGACCAACCCCATTCTTACTAGAGCGGCTCGTGGTGTAAAACTGTTCAAAAATGCGAGGTAAATCGGTTTCAGGAATGCCGCTTCCCTGGTCTCGAATTGAAATCAGAGCCTGTTGCTTGTTACCAGAGGCAGCAATGAAAATACGAGCATTGGGGGTAGAGTACTTAATCGCATTGTCTAAGAGATTCAAAAAAGCTTGTAATAAGCGTTCCGAATCGCCCATAATCCGAAGGTCAGCAACATCAACTTCTACAGTCACGTTTTTAGCCTGCATACGAACTTCCATTGCTCTAATCGCACGGCTGATGACACTTTCTAAGGCAATGGCTTGGATTTCTAATAGCGTGACACCCGCTTCTAAGCGTCCTAAATCAAGCAAATCGTGAATTAAGCCCGAAAGCCGCTTCGTCTCCTCTTTGATGGTTTGAAAGAAGCGATCGCGCAACTCCGGCTCATCCACAGCGCCACGCTCCAGCGCATCAATGGTGACCTGAACGTTACTCACAGGGGTCCGCAGTTCATGGGAAACATTCGCTAGGAAGGCTCTGCGTTCGTTGTCCAATGATTTCAACCGTTCACTCATACGATTCAGTTCCGTTGCGAGTTGGTCTAGTTCATTGCTTTGACGAATCACAAGTTTGTCATCAAACTGTCCTCTACCCACGCTAATCGCAAAGTTTCGCATCACCTCAATGGGTTTAGAGAGACTCCGGGCTAATCGATCGCTGACCAAGGTACAGAGAAAAATAGTAATGCCAAGGGCGGCTAAAATTGTCCAGATCACCCTTACAAACTGTTTCTGAAACTGTTCTAAAGTAATTGAGATGCGCAATATCCCCAACATCTGACCGTTGCGAGTCATCGGTTTGACAATATAGAGGCGATCGTCCCTTGATAAAACCCCTTTAGTAACGCCCTGCACCGAATGACCGTGTAGTCCTTCTGAAACGCCAGATATCAGCAGCCAATTGGTGATTTGTCGATCTGTTTGAGGGTTAGAGGTGGCTAGCAGCGAACCTCGGGCATCAAATACACGGAGTGCGATATTGGCGGGTGCCCCATAGCGCCGGACAATGATCTGCACCCGTTGCATATCTTTTTCTTCGAGGGCATCTGCAACGCTCTCGCTCAGTGCTGTTGCCCAGTTTTCTAAATCTGTCTGACGAGACTGCATGAAAAAGGCATAAAACGTCCATAGGATGTAACCAGACATAAGCGAGGTTCCTAAGACGATCAGGATCAGGTAGGTAGCCAAGAGCTTCGTGTGGATTGAATTCCACCGAAGAGATGCTAACCATCTGCTCGTGAAGGAGTCTTGGGCAAAAAATTTCATCGGCTCAAACATGGCTGGGATAAATGGTGTAAGCTGTCACGCATTTAAATTGCATATTCAGGGCGGGCGAGACGCCCACCCCACAAGACTTAGATTGTTTGTTGACATTCTATTTAAATGCTGAACAGCTTATCCGTTGCAAGTGATCCTAATCTAGCGCCATTGGTCACGGATTGAGCCAACCGAGCTATCAAACCCTTGAAGGATGCCTTAACCGCTTTTAAGCAGATTCCACATGATGGCGGCGCAGCAAAGCTTTAATCCGTGCAAGCAATTCCTGCGTATTAAAGGGTTTGGTCACATAATCATCTGCCCCTGCCTCTAAGCCCAACACTTTATCCATATCTTGGTCTTTAGCCGTTAGCATCAGTATAGGCACATTAGAAAAAGCGCGGATACGCCAACACACTTCCATCCCATCAACTTCTGGCATCATCAGATCGAGCAGAATGATATCGGGTACTTGCTTGTGGAATTGTTTGATGGCGCTGTGTCCATCTGCTGCTGTAGTGACCTCATAGCCTTCCTTTCTCAGTGAGTAAGCAAGGCTTTCACAGAGTGGGGCTTCGTCGTCTACCAACAAAAGATGCGGCATTAGTATAAATAGTTATATTTCATATTGAATATCTCAAAGACAGGATTCACCGACATCTACCTTGAGATGTAAATCGTCTTGCTCCCGCTCAGGTTTTGCTGCTTACAAATACTAGGCAGCAAAACGATGGACAGTCACGAGCGGTTATAGCTGGTAAAAGTATAGTCATTTATTGCACATGACATGGGAGGGATTAAGCCCCTCCCCTTTCATTTTTACTTGAAGCGGATTGACCCGCCTCGGCCTAACTACGCAGCTCCCTATCAAGAGTGCTAAACGCATTTGGGATTGCTTTTCTAAGAATATTGTACGCGACGTTGACATCAGAATTAATTAATTGGCCGACTGATGTTTTGTACAAAACTCTCTTGATTCGCTTGCCAGTGAACACAGGGTATTTATACCAATTTAATGTGAAGTTGCACATATCTCGATCCCCCTCGCATCTCCCTGATAGTTGGGGGACGAAAGATCGGACTCTTGTCCCCCCCCGGACGCGGGGGGCGCCAGGGTGAGCGGATTCTATGCAGCCTCATCAAAAATTGGTATCAGCGGTAATTGGGAATTGGGAATTTTCCCGAAAAACTAAGGACTAATGACTAATGACTAATGACTGTTGACTGTTGACTAAGGACTAAGGACTAATGACTAATGACTAATGACTAAGGACTAATGACTAAGCTGTTGTGCCTTTAAATAGGGTATAATAAAAATTTAGTTGAGTCAATCAATACAAAAATGCCAGCCAAAAAC
>NZ_JAUBVJ010000205.1:0-3050 GCF_036702785.1 Microcoleus sp. AR_TQ3_B6
ACACCTGCTAAGCTAAGTTGCGGCGTGCCTGTGACATTGACGATTTGAGAGAACTTAACTGTAATGTCGATCGCCCTTCCAATACCGTAAATCCCGTCGGGTGTGGCGGCACTAACACCCGTAACAGTGGGAAGGGGATTAATTGCAATATCGGCAGTTTCAGTAGCGCTACTGAAAACACTGGATGTAGTGTTATTCGTTCGGTCTGCGGTTACGTTGGCTACATTGCCGTTAGTGCCAGTAATTCGATCCCAGGCGGCAAAGGCGATCGCGTTGGTGACAGTGCCGTTATAACCTGGATTGGGAACAAATCGGATTTTGGTGTTGGTATCACTGGCTAATAGTAAGGCGTTGGTGGCAGAAACGGCTGGGGCGTTATTCCAGATAGTGCCGTTGGTGGTGTATTGCCAAGTGCCGTTAGTGGTGTCGAGGTTGGTGATGGCAATACCTTGTAAGGCACTGAGGTTGGGATCGGTGATTTTGGTGCCGCCGAGGTTGGCGATGATGGTGCTAATTAATGTACCTGGGCTGGCGCTGTCGTTTTGGTTTTGGGCGTTGAGAGTGGGTGTGCCGGTGTTATCTAGTGCGGGAGAGTTGTTGACTAAGACGGTGACTGTGGTGGGAGTGGAGGCGGTGCCGTCAGTTGCAGTGTATTGAAAGGTGTCTACACCGTTGAATCCGGCGTTGGGGGTGTAAAAGATGTTGCGTCCATTGTCAACCGCGATCGCAAAGACAGTGCCATTCATCCCGCTACTTGGGTTGAAAGCAGTATCCAGGCTGCCGTCGGTGTTCATTCTGGCGATATAGTTGCGACCTGTGCCGTTGACTGTGCTGAAAGCGCCGCCTGCATACGGCTTGCCACTGGTGTCGAGGGCGATCGCATAGACACTGCTATCCATGCCGCTACTGGGGTTGAAAGCAGTATCCAGGCTGCCGTCGGGGTTCATTCTGGCGATTCTGTTGCGAGCTGTGCCGTTGACTGTGACGAAATCGCCGTCTACGTAGGGCTTGCCACTGCTGTCTATGGCGATCCCATCGACACTGTTATTCATCCCGCTACTGGGGTTGAAAGCAGTATCCAGGCTGCCGTCGGCGTTCATTCTGGCGATATGGTTGCGAGCTGTGCCGTTGACTGTGCTGAAAGAACCCCCTGCATACGGCTTGCCACTGCTGTCGAGGGCGATCGCATAGACATAATTATCCATGCCGCTACTCGGGTTGAAAGCAGTATCCAGGCTGCCGTCGGGGTTCATTCTGGCGATATAGTTGCGAGCTGTGCCGTTGACTGTGGTGAAATAGCCTCCTGCGTAAAGTTTGCCACTGCTGTCGAGGGCGATCGCCTGGACATAATTATTCATCCCGCTACTGGGGTTGAAAGCAGTATCCAGGCTGCCGTCGGCGTTCATTCTGGCGATTCTGTTGCGAGCTGTGCCGTTGACTGTGGTGAAACCGCCCCCTGCGTAAAGTTTGCCGCTGCTGTCGAGGGCGATCGCCTGGACATCGCTATTCATCCCGCTACCGGGGTTGAAAGCAGTATCCAGGCTGCCGTCGGGGTTCATTCTGGCGATTCTGTTGCGAGCTGTGCCGTTGACTGTGGTGAAATAGCCGCCTACGTAGGGCTTGCCACTGCTGTCTATGGCGATCGCAGAGACAGGGCCATTGATCCCGCTACTGGGGTTGAAAGCAGTATCCAGGCGGCCGTCGGCGTTCATTCTGGCGATTCTGTTGCGAGCTGTGCCGTTGACTGTGGTGAAACTGCCCCCTGCGTAAATCCAATCGTTAATGGTGGCGGTACCATTAGTAGGCGCAGTGGTGATGCTTTGCACTGAAACCCGACTGCTGCCCGTGTCGTTGGCGAGGGTGTCTATGCTAATTTGGGGCGAGTTGACGGGGATGGCTTTATTGTCGGGGATGGCGCTGGCTGCTAGGATGCCGCTATAGGCTAAAGCCTTAATGGGTGTTGCTGAGATGCAGCCGATTTGTACTTCTAGTTCCCAGTCTCCTCCCAGTGCGGCATTGCCGGTGGGGTTGGCGGAGGCGGCGACGTCGGCACCGGTTAATTCACTCAGGCGTTCGAGGAATTGGTTAGGTTTTGTAGGGCTATTTTCAACTGGGCGGTTAAAACCGCTACTACACAAACTAAAGCTGCCTGCGCGGGTTGAAATTTCATATTCCCGGTAGGCGGAATTTGTTTGTATAGCCGCGCATTCTATTTGCCAAGGCTGATTAAAAGCGGCGACATTACACCCGTAGAGGAGAATATCGGCACCGGGAATTAATGCTTTGCGCCACTGTTGGAGTCCAGGGGCGAAGTTTTCTATGTTGCTGCTGTTGAGTGTATTTGCACCGAGATGTACGGAACCTGGAGAGCCGTGAGAGATGATGTGGATTGCTTCTATATTTTGTTCAATTGCTAGCCTTTTGGTGATTTGCTCAATGCCATCGAGGGTTTCATCTAGGATAATTACTTCAGCATTTGGGGAAACACCGCTAATTAAACTCTGATAATCTTCAACATTTGATTCAATAAAAACTAGAGTATAGACGTTTTTTTCCTGTATCATTTGTAACCTTTTACTTTTTCAAGCGGTGAGCCGAATAAAAAACATTTATTGCTAATTAAAAACCTCTCTCATGGGGCTTCTAGTGTGACTTGACTCCTGTACCCACTCACGAGGGCGCACCGCCATCAGCCAGGTCGTAAGTTCTGTCTTTCCTGGCAGTCATTTTTGTGGTTAAGTTTTCTAGATTATCACCTGCTATCCTTACCAGAAAACTCCCATTACTATTTTCTGATTCCTGGCTTTATTTTATAGCACTTGTCACCTTTTTTCCCGCTCCAAGCTAACTAATATTCAATCATTCCCAACACTTAGGCACTCACGCCCGTTGGGTTGGGTGGCACAATTTCCATCTGCAGCTTTTATTAGTAGATTGTTGCTGGGATACAAAATATATCGGCATCCCCGAAAACTACACCACGAAACTCACTAGCTCAACTATACTGCTGGCAGTCACTCCTTTTAATATAGCTAAATATTCCCCTGTTA
>NZ_JAUBVJ010000206.1:0-2988 GCF_036702785.1 Microcoleus sp. AR_TQ3_B6
TGGATTAGGATAATAATAGAACTCGCCCTGGGGATAAAAGTCGATCAGACCGTTGCTCGGGCCTTGGACTAAGGCGGCAACCAGCACATCAAAGTCCCTGTCGGTGTCGTTGTTTAAGACTCCAGGAGATCCGTAGAGAACTCGATCGTGCAGGACGCTGTAGGTGTCGGGATTTGCTGTTGGCGGATTGTTGCCAGGATTACCGTTAGATCCCCCCAAAGCATTGTAAAGGTTCAACCGACCCCCTGAAACCGTCCTACCACTCAAAGCAGGAATAGGATCCGTTGTTCCCAGCAGCTGGTTTTTAACTTGCTGTGCTGTCCAAGTCGGATTTTGAGACCACACCAACGCCGCCGCACCGGTGACATGGGGAGATGCCATGGATGTCCCAGAATTAAGGTCATAATTTCCTCCGGGTGTGGTGCTATAAATCTGAGCACCTGGTGCTCCTAAATCAACACTGGTGAGTCCATAGTTGGAGCCGCCATCGTTGACAGTTGAGAGTGCATCGGTGCGGGTGGTTGAGGCAACAGAGATAATATTAGATAGATTGTAGCTGGCAGGATAATGAGGCGTTATGTCAGTGTTCTGGGAGCCATTACCCGCTGCAGCAATAAATAAAGCTCCTTGTTGTCCGGCTGTATTTATGGCATCGTATAGGCATTGACTGTAGGGTCCCCCACCCCAAGAGTTATTAGTAAGTTTGACGCCCTTGGCAGTAGCATAATTAAGTGCCAAAACCGCATTAGATGTGTAGCCATAATTACTATCATTTAAAAACTTAAGTGGCATAATCTTGGCATTCCAGGCAACCCCGGTCACACCAACGCTGTTATTGCCTTTTGCGGCAATGGTTCCCGCAACATGGGTGCCATGTCCGAACACATCCATCGGGTCGTTGTCGTTATAGGCAAAGTCCCAGCCGCGAACATCATCAATAAATCCGTTATTGTCGTTATCGATGCCATCTCCAGCGATTTCCCCTGGATTTGTCCAGATATTGTTCACTAAGTCGGGATGGTTGTAATCAACTCCTGAATCAATAACGCCGATAACTTGGTTTGGGTTGCCCGTTTGAATATCCCACGCTTCGGGGGCATCGATGTCTGCATCGGGTGTTCCCCCACTTTGACCTGTGTTGTTGAGTCCCCATAATTGGGGATAGCCAGGATCGTTGGGAGTTGTGGTTTGCGGTGTAATTGTTCCTAAATTTTGTTGAGTAGGACTCGTTTTTTCGACATCATCAAGGGTGATAATATAATCCGGCTCTATGTATTCAAAGCGGGAATCATCCTTATAAGCGGATATTATTTCTTCAACGTTTCCTGCCGGAACGTTCCAAATGTCAATCCCAAATAGTGAGGCTTTGGTGACTTTTGTGACTCCGATTTCTGCTTGCAAGGTGGTAATTTCACTTGAAGACGCGGTCGGCTTCAGTTTGACTATTACACGATCTGAGCTAAAATTTGTAGTCATGATAGATTAACTTTTCTATTGATAAAAAGATTGTAAGGATAGAAAATAGCACAAATGCTGTTTTTAAAGGTACAAGAAAGTATCGAAATTATTACCTATGGTGTCCAAATTAACTATCCCGCTACTGGGTGCTGTCCCAGACCACGACGCCGAGTTAATTTGCCCACTTTGGGCAGGTTCATCTACTTCTCCGGTGTCTCCAATATTTGAGCCTGTTGTACTCACAGGTAGGCCATTGAGGAAAATTCGGTTAGCAAAGTTATCATTTGCGCTCATAGTCTTTTTGCCTTTTTTTTCTAAGTGGTAATTACTTTTGTCTCGCGTGTACAGATACCTGCGAATACATCGGCACGCGAATTCCACATAAACCAAAAGTTTATAAATGCGCTAGACTCGCTTGACTTGAGCTCACTATGTATCTAGCATAAACTGCTCCGGATCTTTGATTTTTTTTGTAATAAAAGTTTATACTTAGAGTTGAATAGCTAGTATGAAAGAGCGCGCTTAGACATTTATTTTCTTGATGTGAAACTATTGCCTTTAACTAATTTCCCTACCTGGGGGAGAAAAGAGGTACTTTTTTATATTCACTCAATAGAGACGTTAAGTAGTCGGACATAAATAAACAGTGCAGTGTAAAGAAAGATGAAGTCAAAGCAGGAAGATGCAAGCACGCTTAGCGGACTAGGCAATAAAGGCTATTGTATGAAAAGCCTTGACGGCAAGAGACATCTCCCGAAACTCTCAAAGCCTCTCCCCGACTGTGTTTGAGATTTAGGCGAAGGCTCAGAAAATTCTGCTTACTTATACGAATGGATGAGGATTTGAGCCAGTTGCAGTTAATTTAGATGGTAAATGTAGAGCTAGCTACACTATAATTTGGCAATGAATTCCCAACTTCCTGCTGGTTTCATGTCGGCAGAATTAAGGCTTTAATTCGCAACCTAACTCAGCCACAAACTGCCTGACTGTGTGCGATCGCTCTCTAAGAGAAGGCGTAATTGTTGACTGGCTGCTGGTCCACGGTTTGATTGAAAACCGCTGACGCTATCAAGGTTCAATCCGGCAGCGCAGCATTATGCACATGGCTAACAAATATCAAGTCAATTTAGAGCAAAGCGAAAGAACGGCAGCATTTGCGCTCAATTTCATCGTTAAATCTTTTTCTTTTAACAGGCAATCGGCAATAAACTAGGTTGATTGCCGATCGCCCAACTGTAGGATCGGGTAAAGCCGATCGCACCAATAGGCCAGGCAAGTCGGCACTCACGCCAGACAGGCCTGAGGATCTAGTGCTCAGCCAAGGAGGGTAAAATCATTGAGATCGATCGCACTAGCTGGCACCCCATTCAAAGCAGCCAAAAGTTGACCGTTCTGACCAATCCTGATAAAAGCTGAATCAGCGTTTTGGGTAATACTAAGTTGAGCAAAAGTTAGACCGCCCCCTAATACGAGTAAGTCTTCACCTTTTGTGAAATCAGTAATGAGATCGGAACCTTCACCTGCTGTTAA
>NZ_JAUBVJ010000207.1:0-2918 GCF_036702785.1 Microcoleus sp. AR_TQ3_B6
TCATTCCATCATTCCTCTTTCACGATCGTCGCTCTATTTTACTATTTTTCTCCGCCCTTTACAAAAAAGCACTACCGTGCTACCTAGCGTCTTTTTTTTGTTAGTCCCTGTCTTTTCAACTCTCGACACATGGTACTAGAACTGATCCAGCGTACTTGCGTAAATCCTGTTCAACATAGTTAATAGACATGATGGATTTATCCTGAAGATAGGTTGTAGAGCGATTTGGGCGCAGCTATTCCCAAGTAGAAACCCAGTCGGGACAAATTGTTGCGGCAGAAGTGCCGTCAATCGATTTTAGATTTTAGATTTTAGATTTTAGATTGACCCCACGGATAAATGTGGGGGCTTGAGGATTTTCGATTTTCGATTTTGGATTGATTCCACGGATAAATGCGGGGGCTTGTACCACCTTTGAAATTCCCTTGTCAAGGCCTGTACCGAGAACGGGGAGAATTTGACCCTCGCCATGCAGCACCATGCAGAACGAATCCAAATACTCGATCGGCGCTCTGATTAGACCAAGCCGAAGTTTGCAATCAATTAGCACTGACAGAACAAAAACTTGGTAACATCGAGAAAGTCCAAGAAAATTTTGAGGGCGCCGTTCAACTTTTTAGCGAAATGGACGCCAGCAAACAAGTAGAAAAAGTACAGTTAGCTGTCATACACAAAACCGAAAAGATACCTAATTAATCGAGCAATAAATGAGAAAATAGATACAATAAACTAAAGCACAACCATAAATTTGGTAGATATGAAACTAAAACGATTGGGACACGTAGCTGTCTGCGTGCAAGACATAGAGAAATCTGCTGAGTTCTATCTAAACTTGGGCATGGAGTTAGTATGGAAAGATGCAGACTGGGCTTATTTGAAAGCAGGAGAGGACGGACTGGCGCTGTTGAGTCCGAGTTACGACCAAGCAGGGCCACACTTTGGGTTTGTATTTGACGATCGCGCCGAAATGGAATCGGCTTACCAACAACTCAAAGCCGATGGTGTTTCCGTCACCCAGATTCACGAACACCGCGACGGTACAGCATCTTTTTACGGCAGAGACCCCGACGGTAACGGTTTTGAATACCTTTACGAACCAGCCTGAGTATTCTAGAATTTGCCGATCGCGATCGGGCTCGAAGTGCGATCGCGATCGGCCCGCTGTCACCGCGAACCTTGATTTGTGGTGCCCTATTCGGGTAAGGTTCGCACTGTGCACCCTAGAGGTCGATTGGTACTCCGTGCCCCGTGCGCACCTTACGAGATTGGTGTGTCCGCGCACTCCGGCGGCCCGTTGCTGACGGCCCGGAACCTCCGTACAACTGGCCGAATAAAGTGACATACTGACACCGATGCTTCTACAGTACGGTGCAGGATCTGAATCCGAACTATAGCGGTTCAATCGCGTGGTGAGGTATGCCCCATGCCCCATGCCCCATGCCCCATGCCCCATGCCAGATAGTACCTCATGTTACGCTCGAAAGGCTATATATCCACAACTTCCGAAAATCGGCTCGATAATCTAAAATCTAAAATCTAAAATCTAAAATCCTCATGTTGCAGAGAATACAAGTCAGAAATCGCTGGAAATCCATCTTCAAACCCTGGGAAGAAGCAGACCCTTGGCTGTTTGCCGCTTGCATCGGCCTCACCATCTTCGGGGGAATCATGATCCGCAGCGTCGAAATCAACCAGGGGCTGATCGACTGGTGGCGGCACTGGGTAACTGGCGGAGTCGGCTTGTTCCTCGCCATCATCATTTCCCGCTGTCGCTACCAAATACTGATTCAGTGGAAATGGCCGATTTACATATTAATCAATTTGTCGCTGATCGCAGTGCGTTTTATCGGTACTACAGGGCTCGGTGCCCAGCGGTGGATCAACATCGGCGGCTTCTACCTGCAACCCTCAGAATTTGCCAAAGTAGGGATGATTGTCACTTTAGCAGCTCTCCTGCACGACAAGACTGTCCCGACGGTGGGTAATATGTTGAGGATGCTGGCGATTATGGCTGTACCCTGGGGATTGATATTTGCCGAACCAAATTTAGGTACTTCCTTGGTGTTCGGCGCAATCACAATGGGGATGTTTTACTGGGGAAATGTCAATCCCGGCTGGCTGATATTGCTATTCTCTCCTCTATTCTCAGTTCTCCTCTACAACCTGTCTACACCGATTTGGGTAGCCTGGGTAGTTATTGCGGGTATTATCGCTTGGCGATCGTTACCTTGGCCCTGGTTGGGGACTTTCGGTGCTGTGCTGGTGAACGTTGTTTCTGGACACGTCGGACATATTTTTTGGAATGTGCTGCAGGATTATCAAAAAATGCGTCTGACAGGGTTTTTAAACCCGGAGAAAGACCCTTTAGGCAGCGGATATCACTTGATTCAATCTCGGATTGCTATTGGGGCCGGGGAACTCAAAGGCAGGGGTTTGTTTCACGGAACGCAAACTCAGCTTAACTTTATTCCCGAACAGCATACGGACTTTATCTTTTCAGCTATTGGCGAAGAATTGGGCTTTATTGGCTGCATTTGCGTGCTGTTGGTGTTTTGGATAATTTGTTTCCGGTTGGTGATGCTCGCTCAAACTGCTAACGATAATTTTGGTTCTTTGCTGGCGATCGGCGTACTGTCAATGTTGATTTTTCAGGTGTTCGTAAATATTGGGATGAACATTGGCTTGGCTCCGGTTACGGGCATTCCGCTGCCTTTCCTGAGTTACGGGAATGCGTCGCTGCTGAGTAATTTTCTCGCGCTGGGACTGGTGGAGGCGGTGGCGAACCAGCGACAGCGCAAGAAGCGTTGGAATTAGGCAATTAGCAATTGCTAATTGCAGGACTTATAAGGAATACCCTGAAAACCCCGTGACTTCAGTCCGGGGATGAAAGGGCGTTGCAGGATTTATCCTGCCTGTTC
>NZ_JAUBVJ010000208.1:0-2790 GCF_036702785.1 Microcoleus sp. AR_TQ3_B6
CAAAGCAAAACGCCCTTCTACTCGAACGAGCAGAAGGGCGGTTTGGGCTGTAAGAGCCTGACGATGACCTACTTTCACACGGGAACCCGCACTATCATCGGCGCAAAGTCGTTTCACTGTCCTGTTCGGGATGGGAAGGAGTGGTACCAACTTGCTATGGTCATCAGGCATAACTTGGTGTCGGGCTGCTCTGGGAGCAACACAACGAATTCATAGAGTTTGGAATCAGATTTTTGTGTCTTTTGACTGCGTCAACTTGGCATAACAATCTTTGAGCTTATCGCAATCACTTGCGTTGGCAATCAAAGTTATAGGGTCAAGCCGCACGAGCAATTAGTATCAGTTAGCTTAACGCATTACTGCGCTTCCACACCTGACCTATCAACGTCCTGGTCTTGAACGACTCTTTAGGGGGCTCAAGGCCCCGGCAGATCTCATCTTGAAACGAGTTTCCCGCTTAGATGCTTTCAGCGGTTATCTCTTCCACACTTAGCTACTCGGCAATGCCACTGGCGTGACAACCGATACACCAGAGGTGTGTCCACTCCGGTCCTCTCGTACTAGGAGCAGGCTTCCTCAAATCTGCAGCGCCCACGGAAGATAGGGACCAAACTGTCTCACGACGTTTTAAACCCAGCTCACGTACCTCTTTAAATGGCGAACAGCCATACCCTTGGGACCGGCTACAGCCCCAGGATGAGATGAGCCGACATCGAGGTGCCAAACACCGCCGTCGATATGAACTCTTGGGCGGTATCAGCCTGTTATCCCCAGAGTACCTTTTATCCGTTGAGCGATGGCCCTTCCATACAGAACCACCGGATCACTATGTCCTGCTTTCGCATCTGCTCGACTTGTCAGTCTCGCAGTTAAGCACGCTTATGCCATTGCACTATCGTCACGATGTCCGACCGTAACTAGCGTACCTTCGAACTCCTCCGTTACGCTTTGGGAGGAGACCGCCCCAGTCAAACTGCCTACCATGCACTGTCCCCGATCCAGATAATGGACCTAGGTTAGAACCTCAAACACACCAGGGTGGTATTTCAACGTTGGCTCCATGAGATCTAGCGACCTCACTTCAAAGCCTCCCACCTATCCTACACAGATCTGTTCAAAGTCCAATACAAAGCTACAGTAAAGGTTCATGGGGTCTTTCCGTCTTTCCGCGGGGAGATTGCATCATCACAAACATTTCAACTTCGCTGAGTCTCAGGAGGAGACAGTGTGGCCATCGTTACGCCATTCGTGCAGGTCGGAACTTACCCGACAAGGAATTTCGCTACCTTAGGACCGTTATAGTTACGGCCGCCGTTTACTGGGACTTCAATCAAGAGCTTGCACCCCATCATTTAATCTTCCAGCACCGGGCAGGCGTCACACCCTATACGTCCACTTTCGTGTTTGCAGAGTGCTGTGTTTTTATTAAACAGTCGCAGCCACCGATTTTTTGCAACCCCGTTGGGCTCGCCTTGTACAGGTTCACCTACTTGGGGCATACCTTCTCCCGAAGTTACGGTATCAATTTGCCGAGTTCCTTCTCCTGAGTTCTCTCAAGCGCCTTAGAATACTCATCTCGCGCACCAGTGTCGGTTTGCGGTACGGTCGTCAATAGCTGAAGCTTAGTGGCTTTTCCTGGAAGCAGGGTATCACTCACTTCGTCTGCAAGCAGACTCGTTATCACCCCTCATCTAAGCCCGGCGGATTTGCCTACCAGGCACGACTACAGGCTTGAACCAACATATCCAACAGTTGGCTGAGCTAACCTTCTCCGTCCCCACATCGCACTATTGATCGGTACAGGAATATTGACCTGTTTCCCATCAGCTACGCATCTCTGCCTCGCCTTAGGGGCCGACTCACTCTACGCCGATGAACGTTGCGTAGAAAACCTTGCGCTTACGGCGAGGGGGCTTTTCACCCCCTTTAACGCTACTCATGTCAGCATTCGCACTTCTGATACCTCCAGCATCCGTTACCAGACACCTTCACAGGCCTACAGAACGCTCTCCTACCACTTGCAATAAATTGCAAATCCGCAGCTTCGGTAACTGGCTTAGCCCCGTTACATCTTCCGCGCAGGACGACTCGATCAGTGAGCTATTACGCTTTCTTTAAATGATGGCTGCTTCTAAGCCAACATCCTGACTGTTTTAGCCTTCCCACTTCGTTTCCCACTTAGCCAATTTTAGGGACCTTAGCTGGCGGTCTGGGTTGTTTCCCTCTTGAGTCCGGACGTTAGCACCCGGTGCTCTGTCTCCCAAGCTGTACTCGTCGGTATTCGGAGTTTGCATAGGTTTGGTAAGTCGCCATGACCCCCTAGCCTAAACAGTGCTCTACCCCCGACGGTAATACTTGAGGCACTACCTAAATAGTTTTCGGAGAGAACCAGCTATTTCCAAGTTTGTTTAGCCTTTCACCCCTATCCACAGCTCATCCGCTAGTTTTGCAACACTAGTCGGTTCGGACCTCCAGTACCTGTTACGGCACCTTCATCCTGGCCATGGATAGATCACTTGGTTTCGGGTCTACACCCAGCGACTGATTCGCCCTATTCGGACTCGATTTCTCTACGGCTTCCCTATTCGGTTAACCTTGCCACTGAATGTAAGTCGCTGACCCATTATACAAAAGGTACGCAGTCACCCTTGCGGGCTCCTACTTTTTGTAAGCATGCGGTTTCAGGATCTATTTCACTCCCCTCCCGGGGTTCTTTTCGCCTTTCCCTCACGGTACTGGTTCACTATCGGTCGATTACGAGTATTTAGCCTTGGAGGATGGTCCCCCCAT
>NZ_JAUBVJ010000209.1:0-2731 GCF_036702785.1 Microcoleus sp. AR_TQ3_B6
AGGTGTAGGTTTTGCCGTCAACTGTGACAAAGTTACTGACATTCGCATTGGCGAGGGTGATATCAGTATTATCAAACTGGGTGACATTTTCACTGAATGTTGCTATGACCCTAAATGAACCATTTACTGTTGTTGGTGAAGTTGAGGTTAAGGCAACTGTTGGTACAGTAGTATCAATAACTATGGCTTTCCTACCGCCGAGGGAGTTGTCTGAGGCGGTAGCGGGCAGGGTTAAGAAAGCATCAAAGGCTGTAACAGCAGTTTCTTTAATTGTGCCGCCGTTGAGGGTGAGGGCGGTGGTGGCGAGGTATTCTAAGTCACCCGAGGTATCTGGGGCTTGCACTACATAGTTGAAGGTGAGGGCTGTAGTACCGCTACCAAAGGCGTAGTTGGCAAAGCGGTCGGTTGTGCCGGTTTCTAGTTGCAGTTGAGGTGTGCCCGTGACGGTGACTGCAGCATCGAAGGTGACGGTGATGGCGATAGTAGAACCGATACCGTAGCTGCCGTCAGCGGTGCTGGCGGTGACAACAGTAACTTTGGGGGTGGTGTTGAGCAGGATACTGGCGTTGTCGTCGCCAGGGTTCCCCACAGCTAAGTCAGGTTTCCCGTCGCTGTTGAAGTCGCCGATGCTGATGGAGCGGGGGTAACGGCCAGTTGTTAAGGTAAGTTGGGGGGCGAAAGTGGCAGTGGCGGCGTTGGTTGTAGTGGTATTGAGCAGGATGGAGGCAGTGTTGCTGAAGTCGTTCGCCACAGCTAAGTCAGGTTTTCCGTCGCTGTTGAAGTCGCCGATGCTGAGGAATCTGGGGCCACTGCCAGTAGCGAAGGTGATTTGGGTGGCGAAAGTGGGAGTGGCGGCTCCTGTGGTAGTGGTATTGAGCAGGATGGAGACGTTGGCGCTGTTTGTGTTCGCCAAAGCTAAGTCAGGTTTCCCGTCGCCGTTGATATCGCCGATGGTGACGCCGAAGGGGCCAGCGCCAGTAGTGAAGGTCACTTGGGTGCCGAAAGTGGGGGTGGTGGCTCCTGGGGCGGTGGTGTTGGGTAGGATGGAGACGTTGTTACTGCTGTAGTTCGTCACAACTAAGTCAGGTAAACCATCGCTGTTGAGGTCGCCGATGCTGACCCCGAAGGGGCGAGCGCCAGTGGCGAAGGGAACTTGGGGGGCGAAAGTGGGCGTGGCAGCTCCGGTGGCAGTAGTGTTGAGCAGGATGGAGACGTTGGCGCTGGAGTCGTTCGTCACAGCTAAGTCAGGTTTCCTGTCGCCGTTGATATCGCCGATGCTGAGGGAGTCGGACTTAGTGCCAGTGGCGAAGGGAACTTGGGGGGCGAAAGTGGGAGTGGCGGCTCCGGTGGCAGTAGTGTTGAGCAGGATGGAGACGTTGTTGCTGACGTAGTTCGCCGTTGCTAAGTCAGGTTTTGTGTCGCCGTTGAAGTCGCCGATGCTGAGGCCCAAGGGGGCAGCGCCAGTGGCGAAGGGAACTTGGGGGGCGAAAGTGGGCGTGGTGGCTCCGGTGGGGGTGGTGTTGAGCAGGATGGAGGCGGTGTTGCTGCCGAAGTTAGCCGTTGCTAAGTCAGGTTTCCCGTCGCCGTTGAAGTCGTCGATGCTGACGAACATGGGGCTATCGCCAGTAGTGAAGGTGACTTGGCTTGCGAAGCCTAGTAAACCGCTGTAGGTTTTGAGGGTGGTTTCTGTGAGGGCCAGTTTGGGCTTTTGGGGGGATGGGGGGATGAGTTGGGGGATGTCCCAGGTGCCTCCTCGTTCGCTGTTGCCTGTGGTATTGGTGTTAGCGGCGATGTTTGCGCCTGTGAGTTGGTGCAGTTGAGCGAGGAATTGGTGGCCTGTGTCTCCGGCTGCTATGTTACATCCGTAGAAAATAATATCGGCACTAGGAATTAATGCTTTGCGCCACTGCTTGAGTTGAGGGCTGAAGCTTTCTATGTTGCTGTTGTTGAGTGTATTTGTACCGAGATGTACGGAACCTGGAGAGCCGTGAGAGATTATATGGATTGCTTCTATACTTTGTTCAATTGCTAGCCTTTGGGTGATTTGCTCAATGCCATCGAGCTTTTCATCGAGGATAATTACTTCCGCATTTGGGGAAACGCCGTTAATTAAACTCTGGTAATCTTCTACACTTGAGTCAATAAAAATTAGTTGTGAAGCCATTTTTTGTGGTGTCATTTGTAGTCTCTTACTTTTTCAAGCGGTGAGCCGAGTCAAAAATATTTATTGCTCATTAAAAACGTCTCTAATCGGGCTTGTGGCGGTACGCGCTCCTGAGCGGACACAGGAGCGCGTACCGCCATTTGCCAGTTCGTAAATTCTGTCTTTCCTGGCAGTCATTTTTGTGTCAAGTTTTTTATTCGAGCGCCCGCTCTCTTTACCAGAAAACTCCAATTACTATTTTCTTGCTCCCAGCTTCATTTCATATCATGTCCGAGCGATTGACCATAATATCCCGGTCGGGCGGGTTTTTGAGATTGGAGATTGTTGGCAAATATTGTGGGTGAACCCGCCCCTACATGAGGTCGGGTAATCGACCGGATCTGATCTCATAGGATTTGTAAAATTTTTATCTGACGATAGCTAACCCAACTTCAATCATTCCTAACACTTAGGCACTCACGCCGGTTGGGTGGCACAATTTACCTCCTGCAGCTTTTATGGGTAGATTGTTGCTGGGATACAAAATATATCGGCATCCCCGAAAGCTACACCACGAAACTCACTAGC
>NZ_JAUBVJ010000210.1:0-2627 GCF_036702785.1 Microcoleus sp. AR_TQ3_B6
TCCTTCGCAGTTCCCCACAAACCCCCTGCCTTTTCACCCAAAGCTTCCAGCTTCTTACCCGGCAAACTCTTCACCGCATTCCACTTATTGTGCAAGCTGGTCATTTTCTTGTTAGCCCACTCGTCTGCAGCCGCTAACTTCTTAACCAGCTTGTTATTGGTAAGCTTGTCCTTCTGATCTAAAATCCCCTGCTTCAGTGCTTCCTTCTTACCTTCAACATACTTCTTGCCAGCTTCCTTCTTATCGTTAATCCACTGGTGTGCCGCTTCCTTCTTCTGACGAGCCGACTCGTGGATGCCTACTGCCTTCTTGCCAAACTTGGTATCCTTGAACTTGTTGCCGAAGCCTTTGGCGTGCTTGGTTGCTTTACCAATCACCCAATCGATCGCCTTATCAATCGGCCCTCTTACCCTCTTAATAATGTTTTGAATCTTGTCGGTAATGCCGCCCAAGCCCAACAAACTCGCCATAAAGCCGATCATCACGGGTAGCGCCTTAGACATGGCATTCTCTATAGCCTTCGCCGCCCCACCAACTGCACCGTTAGCAATAGCCGTCACCGACTCAATCACCGCATTCACTAACTCGACAATCTGACTTCCCCGTTGAATAAAGAACGTGATGATGTCAATAATTGCCTTGCACGCCCTGACGAACGCACTAGCCGGATTCAACAAGCTGAGAATCCACATTATCCCCTGCTTAATCACCGTCTCGATGACGAAACTCTTGATGGTGTCAATCACCATCGACTTCAGGTCGCCAATCTTATCCTGTATAAACTGCCACAGACCCCCCACTCCTTCATTCTTCAAGATTACAAACATCTCGAAGTTAGATTCTAAAGCGCTGACGGACTCCTCTCCGTTCTTGCCGATCGCCTTAACGGCTCGCGGTCTGATAGCCTGATAAGTGGTTCCCAGTACCTGCGTCACCAGGCTAAAGATGCCCTTCATGTCAAAACTCTCCGGCATCTCAACCCCTGTTGAAGCCAGTGTGCCCGTCAGCCAGCCCACCATCCCCTTCTGGAGATGCTGTTCGCTATTCGCCTGAAAGTTCTGGAAGCCTTGCTTCAGACCCCCCACCAGATTGCCCAGGAAAGCAATTGGATCGAGGATAATCTTGTCAACTGCACCCCCTGCTTTTGCCAACACGCCCATCAGCATGTTCTTCATTTCCAGGATGATTTTGATTGCCCCACCCATCGCGTCCATCGCCTTGTTCATGAGGCCGCGATTTTGGGCCTTCATTTCATTAATCTGGGTATCCAGCGCTTGCAGATTCTCGTTGTACTTCTGCGCTAGGTTGTCAATCAACTCATTTTGCTTGTTATCGACGCTTTGCTCTAACTCATCAAACTTACTTTGAATATTCTGTGCCGCTTCTTGCCCGACTTGCCGCAGAGATGGGTCTAAAGAAGCAACGTATTTCTGGATTTCCTGCCTACCCTTGGCAATCTCGGCTTTCGCGGAATTCAGCTTAGTTGCTACATTGTTGGCAATTTTGTCGATGGTTTGGCTCATGCTGGCGAGGAACTGACTCTTGCCTTCCTGATAGAAGGCGTTTACCTCGCTAGGCATACCGAACAGTTTGTCCTTTACCCATTTGCCTTTGCCTACTAAGCCACTGTAGCGCTCGTCTTTGTAGCGCTTCATCCGTTGGTCAACATAATTCTCAAACTGCGTCAAGGCAGCAGCAGCACCGGAGTCAAACTGTTGATTGACTTCTCCATCGAGTTGACTGAGCGCCGTTTCGACTTTCTGTTTAGTATTGTTGTAAATTCCTTGAATGTGGTTAGCGACCTGGGAGCGTTTTTGCTCGTCTTGCCCTTTGGTATCTGTCTGAAGTCCGACTACCTGGGTTAACAGTTGCTCCCTCTCGCCGTGCATTCCCTGCAATTGAGTTTGCGCTGTCGTCTGCGCTTGAGCTTGCGCCTGGGTAACTATCCCTTGCTCTTGCTGGCGGTAGGCGTTTGGTGCTGTATTGGCGTGAGTTTGGGCTGTTTTCTTGGATTGTAATGCCGACTGGAATTGCGGTTCGTTCGCCTTCGCCAGTTGGTTATCGGTAATCTTGGCATCTGCCATCTGCTTGTCGATAGATTTACGAACGGCTTGCAGGGAAACTTCAGATTGCGACTTAGGCTTAGGCGCGGCTTTATCCGCACCGATATCAGACGGTGCTTTACCTGCTTGTTTCGGTGGTAGTGCGGTGACGGATTTGGGCACAATGCCGCTAGTATCGGGTTGTTCCTTGGCTTTTTCTTCGATGGGGTTAGCTGCTTGCTTCTTCTCCTCTCCAACTTGGGAGGACAAGTCGCCCTTCACCGAGTCGAGTTTATTTTGGTCTTTGAATTTGTCGGCTTCTTCGAGAGTTTGGGGGGTAGCAGCAGAGATTTTTTCCATCAGCGCTGCTTTGAAAGCACCAGCATTGAATTGTCCTGGCTGCTGCTGGTTCATTTCCTGAACCTGCTTGTCCTGGGCTTTGCTTTCTACCTCGTTGGCTGGAGATACTGCTGCTGCTTGCGCTTCGGCTGATTTTTTCCCGGCTGGGGGATGGTTTTTTTCCTGGGCGGCGACACTCTTGGTGCTATTTACTACTGCCTTGAAGCCAGGGTCATTTTGAGCTGA
>NZ_JAUBVJ010000211.1:0-1240 GCF_036702785.1 Microcoleus sp. AR_TQ3_B6
GTCGCACTTGAACAATCAATGGAAAACCTCTGCTATATTCTCAAGTCTGCTAAAGAAATGTTCCCCGTTTTAATGGTAGGCCCACCGCCAGTTAATGAGGCAGCTCGCACAATCAGAATAGCCAATTTATCCGAACATTTTTCGCAAGTTTGCACCGAGTTAAACGTGCCTTATTTAGATATTTGTACTCCTCTGCAAAAATCAGAATTTTGGCGGAAAGAGCTTACCGAAAATGACGGTTCCCATCCCCGGGCCGCCGGTTATACTGAATTGGCTAAAATAGTTCACAATTGGGACGCTTGGAAAGCTTGGTTTAAAAATATCAATAGATCGGATAAAAAGACTGTTACCCTGTTCCGAGCCGTTGGCAAAAAAGAAATGGAGTTAATTAAAGAAAGCGATTTCATGGCATTTCCGCCGCGGCTGCCTTTTCAGCCTATTTTTTCTCCCGTACTCTACAAAGCATACGCCATAAAAATTGCGCGGGATTGGAATACAAAAGATGCGGCATCGAGATATTTTGGCTATGTAACCCAATTTCAAGTTTTGGCGGAATTCTTAAAAAAATATTCCGTCCAAACCGTCGGCAGTTCGATTCACAAAGAATATTGGATTCCGGCAGAAGACTTGGCAGAATTTAATCGCAATATTATCGGAAAGATTGAAATATTTGCTGAATATCAACCGTAGAATAGGACCAAGGATAGATGTTAGATTTTAATCAATTTGAAGTTGCAACTTTTGACCAAGAATTTCAAAGGTGGTACCCGCCACGTGATTTATCCGTGGAATCAATCCAAAACCGAAAATCCTCAAGAAAGAGCATTTATCCGTAGGGTCAATCTCAAATCTCAAATCTCAAATCTCAAATCTCAAATCGATTGACTGCTACGGCACTCTCAGAGATTGGGAAAGGGGAATACTGCCAGTCTTGAGACAATTGCTGTCAAGTCGCGAGATAGATTTGAGCGATGACGGAACTTTAGAGCTGTTTGCTGAATTTGAAAACTCTGCATATAATTCTATCAAATAGAGAGAATTATTACAACAAATAGTGCAATAAGTCGGTAAAAGATTTAATTTTGAACCGATAGAAACAGAACTCAAGTGTTTGATTGAGTTTATCAAAAATTGGTAGCCATTCCCGGATACAGTCGCAGCTTTGGTAGCACTCAAGCAAAAATAAAAACTGGCTGTAATTTCCAAGATTGACAACGATTTGTTGGCGGATACGGCAAAA
>NZ_JAUBVJ010000211.1:1340-2606 GCF_036702785.1 Microcoleus sp. AR_TQ3_B6
ATGAAAGTGAAATAAGGTCGATCGATATTTACATCAGTCAACCCTTGCACAGAAGCAATTAAATCATCCGACTGACCGGGCTTTTTCAGGAAAATATTAGTAGTATTCCCCGAAACCGACAGCGAATAATTGTCCTTAATTCCCGAAAGGACGATCGCATCCTCAGCAGAATTAAAGTCACTTATCACAGCATTACCATCACCCGAGTAGTAGATTTTCTCACTATCTCCCAGCAAGAAACGGTCTTTCCCTTCCCCGCCGGTCAAAGTATCAAACTCCCCAACTCCTGGGTTAGTAGCAATCGGAGCGATACCCGCAAGAGTATCATCTCCCTCGCCGCCGCTGACAGCATCATTTCCGCTGCCACCAAGCAAGTAATCATTGCCTAACTGACCGAAAATACTGTCATCTCCTGCATCGCCTCCGAGAGAATCATCGCCCTTGCCGCCAAAAATTACATCGTTTCCTTCACCGCCCAAAACAACATCAAAGCCTTTATTGCCGTAGAGCGAATCATTGCCACCAGCGCCTAAAATACCATCATTGCCTTTACCGCCGTAAACAACATCATCGCCAGAACCAGCATCGATAAAGTCATTGCCAGCATTGCCCAGTAGCGAGTCATTCCCGTCATCGCCGCCGATGTTGTCGCTGCCGTCCAAACCGGAAATTGTGTCATTTCCAGCTAAACCGTTGAGCGAGTCAGCTTGGAGAGTGCCGAAGAACAAGTCATTGAGCGGTCCGCCATTGAAAGTAGAATCAACCGTAGTATTCGGATTAGGAATCGGAATGCTGGGGGTTAAAATTTGGGGACCGCGAGGTGTGGGAGTTGGGGTAGGTGTGGGTACGGGTAGAGAAGGAGGAGCAAAGCGAGAGAGAATAGTATTTCCCGACAAATCTGCAACAGTTTCGATAAATCCGCTGCCGGGGCGATTGCTGGTTGGAGAATCGAAGAAATTGAGAATTTCGATATCATCTGCGGCGTTGATTTTACCGTCTTTGTTGATGTCTACTAGCAAGCTATTACCGGTGCGGTCAACTCCAACTTTACCGGGACTGAGAAATAAAGCTGCGGTAACACCTGTCAGAAGTAGGGTGTCAGTGCCGCTACCGGCTTGAATTTTGCTGCCGGCGGCTTTTGCGGGGTCGAGGATAAAGCTATCGTTGCCGCCGCCACCGGTGAGGATGTCGGCGCCGCCGTTGCCGATTAAGGTTTCGTTGCTGCTGCTGCCGACAATGGTATCGGCGAAAGTTGTGCCGGTGATG
>NZ_JAUBVJ010000212.1:0-2493 GCF_036702785.1 Microcoleus sp. AR_TQ3_B6
GACACCCAGGTGGATTACCCCAAAGATCTATGTATCCATCAGTTGTTTGAAGCCCAGGTCGAGCAAACACCTGAAGCTGTGGCAGTGGTGTTTGAAGGTCAGCAACTCACCTACGGAGAATTGAACCGTCGAGCGAATCAGGTGGCGCACCACTTATGTTCTCTGGGCGTAGGTCCGGACGATCTGGTGGGCATTTGCGTGGAGCGTTCGTTGGAAATGGTAGTGGGGTCGTTGGGCATACTCAAAGCCGGCGCGGCTTACGTACCCTTAGACCCAGGTTATCCAATCGAGCGTTTGGCTTTCATGCTGGAAGATGCCAAGGTGCCGATATTGCTAACTCAACAGCGGTTGGTTGGTAGACTGCCTAAACATGGAGCAAAAATGATCTGCCTGGACGCAGACTGGGAATTTATTGCACAAAAGGGCACCGAGAATCCAACTAGGAAGGTAAAAGCTGACAACCTCGCCTACACAATCTACACATCTGGCTCGACAGGTAAGCCAAAGGGAGTTCAGATTGAACATCAAGGACTATTGAATCTCGTCTTTTGGCATCAACAAGCTTTCGCTTTGTCGCCAGCAGATAGAGCAACTCTGATCGCAGGACCAGCATTTGACGCAGCAGTATGGGAATTGTGGCCTTACTTAACGGCAGGAGCAAGCATTTACATTGCAAATGAAGAAACCCGTATCTCACCTGTGCCGCTTCGAGATTGGCTGATAGCATCAGCAATCACCATCACTTTTTTACCCACACCTTTAGCAGAAAGTGTTTTGTCGTTGGATTGGCCCAGCAACATAGCTTTGCGAACTTTGCTAACTGGTGGCGACAAACTCCACAACTACCCTTCACCATCCCTACCCTTCAAGCTAGTAAATAACTACGGTCCTACTGAAAATACTGTCGTCACAACTTCCGGTGGGGTTTCTTCCACAGAGCTAACCGATAGGACACCTACTATCGGGCGTCCCATCGCTAATACCCAGGTCTATCTTCTGGATAAAAACCTGCAACCCATGCCAGTTGGTATTCCAGGTGAGATATACGTTGGTGGTGCTGGCCTTGCCCGAGGCTACCTCAATCATCCCGATCAGACCGCCCTTGCATTCATTCCCAACCCCTTTAGCAATACAGCAAGCCGACGCTTGTATAAAACAGGTGACCTGGCCCGCTATCTGCCCGATGGCAATATCGAGTTTCTCGGTCGCTTTGACGACCAAGTAAAAATTCGCGGTTTCCGCATCGAGCTAGGGGAGATTGAGGTTTTGCTGGGTCAACACCCAGCTGTGCAGGAGACCGTGGTCATGGTTCGAGAGGATATCCCCGGCAACAAGCGCCTAGTAGCTTACCTGGTGACCAAAGAGTCAGCAGCACTTTCAATGCAGGAACTACACCGCTTCCTGAAGCAGCAGTTGCCTGAGTATATGGTGCCTTCTGCCTTCGTGCTGTTGGATGCCCTACCGTTAACTTCCAACGGCAAGGTAGACCGCCGCGCCCTCCCGGCTCCTGACGCCACTAGACCTGAATTAGCAGGTGCCTATGTGGCTCCTCGTACTTCCGTTGAGGAGCGAATGGCCCGGATCTGGGCCGACGTCTTGGGACTGGAACAGGTAGGCATCCACGACAATTTCTTTGAAGTAGGTGGGGACTCTATCCTCAGCATTCAGATCGTTGCCAGAGCCAATCAAGCAGGTCTAAAGATCTCTCCCAAACAGCTATTCCAGTACCAAACAATCGCTGATTTGGCAACAGTGGCAGGCACCACCTCTGTGTTCCAAGCTTCACAGGGTCCGGTCACAGGAGAAGTGCTGCTGACGCCGATCCAACGATGGTTCTTTGAACAGGAGTTTGCTCAACCACATCATTGGAACCAAGCGATGATGATAGAAGTGCCGCCAACCTTAGACTTAGTTCTGTTGCAGCGATTGGTGCAGCAATTGCTAATGCATCACGATGGGCTGCGCCTACGGTTTGTGCGCTCTGCGAACGGGTGGCAACAAGTTAATGCCTCTCCAGATGAGGGATTGGCTTGCACCAGGGTAGATTTGTCCAGCCTGCCCGGAGCGGAGCAAACACCAGCAATTGAGGCGACAGCAACCGAACTACAAGCTAGTTTAAACCTAGAGTCCGGACCAATAGTGCGGGTAGCGCTGTTCGACCTGGGTTCAAACCAGCCCAACCGCGTGCTGTTTGTCATCCATCACCTGGCAGTAGATGGGGTTTCCTGGCGAATTTTGCTAGAGGATTTGCAGACAGGTTACCAGCAGCTCACTCGTGATGAGGCAATGAAGCTACCGCCCAAGACGACTTCCTTCCAGAATTGGGCTCAATGCTTGAGCGAATATGCACAATCGGCAGCGCTGGAGCAAGAACTAGACTACTGGCTCGACTCTTCCCGCTCTGCGGTCGCCCCCTTGCCAGTGGACTATCCGGCGGGTCAGGACGCCAACACTGTGGGCTCGGCTGGTAACGTCTGTGTTTCTTTGAGTGTG
>NZ_JAUBVJ010000213.1:0-2450 GCF_036702785.1 Microcoleus sp. AR_TQ3_B6
TCTTGATAGTTGACCTTCATAAAATATCCCTTATTTTTCTGGCATTGTAGCACTTATTTGGCAAAATGGTATTACTACAGTCGCGTAGTAATTTGCCCATCCCCGAATTATGGGGTTCAAGTGTTTGATTAGCGCCTCTTGTGGTGCTGACTTGTGGGCATTAATAACACTAGCGATATTGTCGTAATGCGCCTTTTGCTTGTCCTTACTTGGGGTGATGATTGTTTTAAAACCTTGTTTGGATAGGTACTTTCCTGCATTGAATTGTCGTACCGTAAAACCAAGGAAGTTAAATCCTGGCTTTTCTTGCTCATACTGATATAGAGTATGGGCAAGCCTTGTTTTTGAAGGTTTTAATTCAAGCCCAATGCCGTGTAACCACTCGGAGATTATTTCTCTGCATCTTTGGACAACAGTGATATCTTCGTGGAGAATAACGAACTCATCTGCGTAACGAATCAAACTTAGGGCTGTGCGGTTATCCCGTTTCTTTCCTTTTAGCGTTTCCGCATACTGCTTTATTCGTTCTTCCATCCCGTGGAGGGCAATGTTAGCCAAAAGTGGAGAGATGACTCCGCCCTGTGGTGTACCCTCAGATGTATCAAAGTACTGCATATTATCCATCACACCCGCTTTCAACCAGGCTCGAACTTGTCGGCGAATGGTGGGGAATGTATTCATTTTGTTGAGCAGTGCTTCGTGGTCGATGCGATCGAAGCATTTGGCAATGTCGGCGTCTAACACGTATTTCGGTTTTAGCAGCCTAATTGATGAGAATATTGCTTCGATAGCATCATGGCATGAGCGCCCTGGTCTGAACCCATATGAGTTAGGTTCAAATTTTGCTTCCCATTCTGGTTCTAATGCCAGTTTGACGAGTGCTTGCAGAGCGCGGTCTTTCATTGTAGGTATACCTAAAGGTCGCTTCTCTTCCGTCCCCGGTTTTGGAATCCGTACTCGCCGAGTTGGGCTGACCTTTGTCCCAAGTTTTAAGTTACCGACTAGGTTCAAACGTTGCTTTGGGGTTAGCGACTTAACACCATCCACACCTGCCGTTTTCTTCCCTTGGTTATCTTGGGTTACTCTACGAACCGCTAAAGCCCTTGCATACCAGGACTTCATCAGTGTCTTCTGGAGTCTGCGAACTGTTTTAACATCGCCACGATTAGAGGCTCGATATATCCGCTTTTGGAGCTTAAAGACAGCTTTTTCAGCTTTGCGCCAATTAATTTGTCTCCATTCCACTTTTGAAGTTATCTCTGTTTTAGACATTTTCACTCACTACTTGCAGTCATATCTTCCAAACAACCGTGAGTCCGTCTGCATATCCTAGTTATTACCCTAAGCATTCGCTTCTGACTCAATCTTTCCTACTCGCTGCATACGGTTAGCACCTACTCCTGGTATTCGACCTCCAAGAGAGCAAAAAAACGAGAGGTTACTTCGTTCCGAATGTCCATACTATGTACCTTTAGAGTGATGCTTTTCGCCGGGTTTATGGGAAGTGCTTGTTGGTCAACACAAATCTTGCCAACTCCCTATCCTTTACCTTTTGGTATTTCCAGCGCATACAGCCTTATTTCGCTGGTTCGCAGTCACGACGCTTTATAACGCATCTTCAAGCTTATGCTTTACTCATGAGTACTTTGCTCGATGGATACCAGATTAGGCTTCCAGTAGAGCCACCTTTCATCCCCGCTTCAGGCTTTGATGGCTAGTCTCGAACCTGGGGGAAGTGCTTTCACTCCTGCACCTGGAGGGTAGGATTCTCACCTACATGGACATTCAGTTGTCAAGGTTCAAAACCTTGCGGCTAATCCTCAAAAACCCTTGTTGGGCTTAGTTTCTAGCCAACGAATCGCACCTTATGACCTGCGGCAACTCCACCTTGGTGGCTCTCCTGACTTTATGGTGTATAATGTAACAAATAATACATTTATTATCATGGACTTTTATTTGGACTATATATTAGACTTGCCTCAAGTGAAGGTTGAAAGTTGTACTCAAATTGAGGGGAAAATTTTATTAGGACTGAGAATTGTAGGAGAAGGTATGGTTTGTCATCCGGAGTCAAAATTATACCGAACAATTGCATCAGAATCGACCAATCTTAGTAAGAGATTTGCCAGTGTTTGGTCGTCCTGTATATTTAAAAGTCCCAAGACGGCAGTTTTACTGTCCTAATTGCCAACGATATCCCACAGAAGAGATAGACTTTTTGGACTTGAAAAGACGGCATACTCAACGATACGAAGAAAATATTTATGAGCGTGGTAAACAATCGAATAGGGAGCAAATTGGGCGAGAAGAACAAATGAGCTATGACGAAATAAAAGGAATATTTGAGCAGGTAATCAAGCTCAAAAAAAAAACAAGTTGGCAGCCAGCTAAACGAATCTCTATTGATGAAATAAGTATGCGAAAAGGTCAAGGAAATTTTGTCACTGTTG
>NZ_JAUBVJ010000214.1:0-2405 GCF_036702785.1 Microcoleus sp. AR_TQ3_B6
GGAGTGCTGTTGAGAATGCCGCTGACTGTGTTGCCGCTAACTGAGGTGAGAACCGGGTAATTTTGCAGGTTGTTGCTACCTGTATCGGTATCGCCCAAATCGTTGGGAGTGACACCATTATTACCGATTAAGTCAATTCCTAATCCTTCGTTGTTAACAATGCTATTGCCTTGAATCGTGTAGCCGGAAGCTCCAATAATTTCAATGCCACTACCCTTATTGTTAGCAATGATATTCCTGTCTCCGGCTGTAGTTCCACCAATGACATTATTATTATTTGCATTATTTGCATCTAGATCGAGGATCAGAATGCCATCGCCCCCGTTCCCTAAAGGCATTGTACCCGTGAAATCAGTCCCGATGAAGTTGCCAGCAATTTTGGTGTTTGTTGCTGATGTTTTCACAACAAATATGCCTGCAAAATATTCGTTGCCAGAGATGACGTTGTGGGAGATAATATTACCTGTTAGGGGGATGAAATTAGGAAAAGTGCTTCCAATGTTTTGGATTCTGATCCCAGATACAGTGTTGCCTACAGCAGTCGTACCGCTAATATCAGTGCCAATGTAGTTGTCTTGGATGGTATTGTTGTTAGTCTGTACCAAAATGCCGTTACCTGAACCTCCTCTTTTTCCAAATCCGTTAATAACCAATCCTTGAATGGTACTGCCACTGGAATCTTCGGCGCCACCAAAAGGACTCTTGCCTAACTCTAAACCATTAATATTAAGCCAAATTTGCCCTAGATATGCAAAACTGCCATTGAGTTCAATTAGGGGTTTGTTAGTATATCCAATTTGAGATTTGCCATCGATTATAACTGGGCTGGTGATGACAGGTAAGGCATCGAAAATGGTAATGCTATGAGGCCCTGGGCCGGGAATGTCAAAGTTAATGGTGTCTAATCCGGGATTATAATTAGCTTTTTCGATCGCATCTCTCAGAGAATCTGTACCGCTATCATTGGTATTGGTAACGGTATAGGTAGCCAAAACAGACGCATAATTTTGCATCGCGTTTGACTCGAATGCTAGGGGCGATTTAATGTTGCCGATTTTTTCTTCTAGTTCCCAGTTGCCACCTAATTTTGCACTCCCAGTGAGATACTTAGATGCGGCGATATTTGCACCAGTGAGGGATGCAATGCGGTGGAGGAATTCGACACCATCTACGGCTGGTCGATCGAGTCCGCCGTTCGTTTCAACCCCCGTCTCATAGCAAAAGTCCTCTAAAGAGGACTGTTTAATGAAATTGTTTTTAGTCGGTTTCAACCGACTTTCGCTTTGAGACAGGGAATTTATTCCCAGGCGGACTTTCTGACAAGCGCGGGATGCTGCTGCTACGTTGCAGCCGTAAATCAGGATGTCTGCATCAATTGTTAAAGCGCGCCGCCATTGCTGCAATTGCTGCCTATAAGCTTCTAGATTATCGACAGACAGTCGGGTTTTACCGAGTTGCAAGCTTCCCGGTTCGCCGTGGGAAACTAGATGAATGCTTTCAATATTAGTGCGATTCGCTAACACTTCGCTAATTTGTTCGACTCCATCTCTGTGCGAGTCGATAACTATTGCTTCTACTCCCAATTTCACTCCATCTAGGAGATTTTGATAGTCTGCTACTGCCGCATCGATAAATACTATTTTACTGGGGTTATTGGGGATCTCGCTCTTTTCCCCAAAACTCCCATTGCCCGCGTTGATTTGATTCGCAAGTACGCGCGGCGAAGCTATCCCGTAGAAAATCGCACCTGCTGATAAAACTGGTATCATGGCTGTGTACCCTATTTCCTAAAGTTAACAATTTTTCATCTATTCAGGACGAGCACACCGGAACTCAAAAAAACCAGTTTATTTGACGGTATAAATACCTCAAATTGTGAATTTTATGAGAGCAACTCGGTTTGTTTGCAGGTCTTAAATTTATTGATTCAGACTCTATTGTTTGTGGCTTTGTTTTTTAGCCGCCGAAACAGATTATTTGACAAAATGTTGTTGAAACTCAACTATAGCCAGCCGACTTAAGTAACCCAAAAATCTTAATAAAAATACATATTTTCGACTCCTGCTAATCGGGGCCAGTCCGCTGGCTTGATATATTTTCCCACTCACTGATTGTGCCGATCGCGCTGGCGATCGAATTTAGCTAAAAATGCAGCGGAAACATCAGCCAGAATGCTAATTATCCGATACAAAGCCACCGCACTCAGAATAATACCCGTAGAAAAGCGATCGGACAGCAGGGCGATCGCCGTTGCTTCAAATACTCCCATTCCCCGGTGCACCAGGCACAACTAAACCGACAACAGGTGGATATTACTTTGCCGAAGGCAGATATTATGAAAATCCGCCAGAAAGTAGGGATGGTTTTTCAGCATTTCCACTTGTTTCCGCACATGACTGTGCTGC
>NZ_JAUBVJ010000215.1:0-2340 GCF_036702785.1 Microcoleus sp. AR_TQ3_B6
CAGATTGGCAATATCTCTACTGCTGTCACAGATTTAGCCAATCAAACGAATATGCTGGCACTGAATGCCTCAGTAGAAGCGGTGCGGGCAGGCGAGAACGCCCAAGGTTTTACTGTCATAGCCACAGAAATCCGCAAACTAGCAGATCAAAGTAAGAAATCTGCCGAGCAGATTAACAACCTGGTTGTTGATATCAAGAAGGCGATTGATTCCACCGTAATGGTGACAAAGGAAGGAACTAAAACAGTAGAAGAAGGAACCAAAATAAGTCAAGAAACGGCAGCAGCTTTCTCGGAAGTGGCAAAGGCTGTTAACAATGTGGTATTGAACAATCAACAAATTTCTTTAACGGCAGAACAACAGGCAGTTGCCATTCAACAAGTAGTCGATGCTATGAACAGCCTCAACCTATCGGCAAAAGAAACCGCTAGTGGTATTTCTCAAACCAAATTAGGCACTCAACAATTGAACGAGGTAGCCCAAAATCTCAATTCAATTGTGTAAGTTAGCGGGTAGAGGCGGGTTTTCTGTGACTGTCAATTAATAATATTTATTTTATTGCCCATTAAACCCGCCCCTAGAGTGGCTAGTGAAAAACCCTACTAACATCGGCCCAGATATGCGTCAAGAAATATACTAATAACGCAAGTTGCTAGTTATTCGCCCTCATCCCCCAGCCAGCAACTCCACACCAGGGGAGAAGGGAGCAAGAGCAGGATTCAAGCCCCTCGCCCATCTATAAAATTTTTTCCTTTCCCCCCCCCTTCTCTTGTACGAGGGGCAGGGGAGGTGGCAGAGGGGTTGGCGAAAGGGTGAATCCATGTATGGGACGTAACTAGCAACTTATGTTAATAGGACTTACGCTAGGAATCATTTTTTACACTATCTCTAGTGGTAAGGTGCCCAGTGCGCAGCTTACCACTACAGATAGAGTTTGTGCGTAAGTGCTGGTTAATATAAACTTTTATGGCATTTTTCTGTTTAATGAAGTTATATTATGGAATTAATAAAAGTAATGATCTTGAGGGTGCTTATCTCTGCAATCTGGGGAAGGGGAACTGAGATAGAGCTTGGCTGAATGCCTCAGCAATATCAGTAATTAAACTTAAGTGCAATTGAGCTCCAAATTGGCAAAAGTAAACACCTAATCAAGGAGTAAAAAGTGAAATGCCTAAAAATATTATTCGGCTTAGTAAAGTAGTCCCGTTGGGCTTCGGCTCCATTTTTTTGTTAATGATTAGCATCGGATTTGCAACTAAATTTAGTATGGATAATTTAGCACAAGCTATTAAGTGGCAAACGCACACTTATGTAGTTAAGACAAATTTGCAAGCTCTAGAAAAAGATTTAGTGGATGCTGAAACAGGACAGCGGGGGTTTATCTTCACTGGTAAGGAGGAATTTTTAGAACCTTACAAAAATGGGACAATCGCCTTTTATAAAACGGCAAATGAGACAAAAGAGCTAATAAAAGATAACCCCGAACAAGTTAAAAATTTGGAGCAGCTTGAAAAAATTGCTGAGCAAAAGCTAGATGAATTAGCGGCAACTATATCCCTGAAAAGGGCTGGACAAGAACCACAGCTAAGAGCTTTGGTGCTTTCAAATAAAGGCAAGATACTTATGGATGAAATCAGAGCTAAGCTGGCAGAAATGCTTAAGATAGAAGATGCTCTACTGGTTGAACGAACAATATTAGCAAAACAGTCGGAGCAATTATCGGCAATTTTTTCTATAGGAGGTACGGTTGTTGCTGTAGTATGGGGTTCATTTATTGTATTATTTATTTTTGATAAAATTATCCGACCAATCAATCAGGTAGCAAATACGATCGCCAGTTCTTCCACAGAGATTGCGGCCACAGTTGAAGAGCAGGAACGTACAGCCACCCTGCAATCTAGCTCTGTAAATCAAACTACCATCACAATGGATGAGTTGGGCGCTGCTTCCCAACAATCAGCCCAGCAAGCTCAAGCTGGTGCTGAATCTGCACGGCAAGCTTTAAACATCACTGAAAGGGGAACCCTAGCAGTGGAGCAAACCCTGGAATCGATGACAATATTGAAAGAAAATGTCGGGGCAATCGCAGCAGAAATTCTGCGATTGAGCGAACAAACCAATCAGATTGGCAATATCTCTACTGCTGTCACAGATATAGCCAATCAAACGAATATGCTGGCACTGAATGCCTCAGTAGAAGCGGTGCGGGCAGGCGAAAATGCCCAAGGTTTTACTGTCATAGCCACAGAAATCCGCAAACTAGCAGATCAAAGTAAGAAATCCGCCGAGAAGATTAACAATCTGGTCGTTGATATCAAGAATGCGATCGATTCCACCGTA
>NZ_JAUBVJ010000216.1:0-2297 GCF_036702785.1 Microcoleus sp. AR_TQ3_B6
GATCGCTCATTTGAGGCAGATCAACTAAATCCTCAATTCGCTTCCCGTTTAAAATGGCCACAGTTTCTCCTAATGCCTGCCCAATATCTGACGGGGTTGGCCCAGAAGGAAACTCGACCCCTAACAGCTTTAAAACTTGTAGCGCTGTATTAACCGCTTCTAGTAGCCTGTTCTGGCTTATGTAAGCTTGGATCTGGACTTCGTAGACTTTTACTTTGTCCAGCAGCATTTTGGCGCAGTTTTGTACTATTTCAACCAATCTCTGCATTCGGTCAAAATCACCTCTCAAAAAAGCTACCTCTGCTGCTTCCTCATGCAACGCTAATGTCACTTCGTACTGACTGTTCCAGCTATCTTCTAATAACAGTCTCAACCCTGCTTGCAAATATTTAATCGCCGACTCATGGGCTGTAGCTGCTTTGGCTTTTTGACCAGCAATTAAATTTAGTTTAGCGATTTCAGTGCGTTCGGATTCGTCGCTAACCAGTTCAATTCCTAGATTCAAATGATCGACGATCGCAAATATCTCTTCCGCTCGTTTCTCCGGCGAGGTATTTTGCCACAGCAGGCGACCGATTTGTAAGTGAACTGTTTTTTTAGAACTTTCCTCAATTAAAACATAACCTGCTTGTTGCACGCGATCGTGCAAAAACTTGTAAGTAGTAATGATTAGATGAGACTGAACAATTTCTTCTTCTGTTACGCCGAGTTCAGAAGTGGCTAAAATTAATCCATCTTGGAGCGCGGGCAATAGCTCTTGAAAAGTTTCGGCGGTAGATTTTTCGTTAACTATGGAGAGAGTATTTAAGTCAAAACTATTGCCCACACAAGCAGCTAACCGTAAAGCCTGCTGAGTTGAATCTGGCATTTTTCTCAATTTACCGACCATCAACTCAACGACGTTATCGGTAATCCCTACGGCTTCTATTTGTGAAATATTCCAATCCCAGTTTCTTTGCTCTGAATTAAAATTCAGGAGGTTTTCTTCATAGAGAGTTCTCAGAAACTGATTGACAAAAAAAGGATTGCCTTGAGTTTTACCGACAACTAACTCAGCTAGCGGCATGACTGATTTTCTGTCCTTACGCACAGTATCAGCTATCAAGTTAGTAATATGTTCGATATCTAAGGGAGTTAAGGTAATGTGGTTAATAGTCGCGCCTTGATTTTGCAGCCCCTCCAGAGTCATGATTAAGGGATGCGTGCGGCTAACTTCGTTATCTCGATAAGCACCCATTAGAAATAAATATTTTGTTTCCTCATCTGCCATCATTATTTCCAGCAGTTTCAGAGTAGCAGAGTCAGCCCACTGCAAATCGTCTAGAAAAATGACTAAGGGGTGATCGACACAACAAAACACCCGGATAAATTTTTGAAATACTAAATTAAAACGATTTTGCGCTTCCGTAGCACCTAACTCTTGGACGGGTGGCTGTTTGCCAACAATGAATTCTACGTCGGGAATGACATCTATAATGATTTGACCGTTATCACCAAACGCCGCTAAAAGTTTTTCTTTCCAGGCGCCCAGTTGCGTTTCGCTTTCAGTTAATAGTTGCTTGACTAATGACCCAAAAGCTTTAACAATAGCTGAGTAAGGAATATTGCGTTGAAATTGGTCGAATTTCCCGGCAATAAAATAACCGCTTGCCTTAGTAATCGGTCTATAAACTTCTTGCACTAAGGCTGATTTGCCAATGCCCGAGTAACCCGACACTAACATGATTTCTGTTGTGCCATTGCTGACGCGCTCGAAGCCTGCTAATAAGGTTTCTATTTCTCGTTCTCTACCATAAAGTTTTTGAGGTATTTGAAACTTATCGGTAATATCTTTTTGGGCGAGCGCAAAATCTGCAATCGTTCCTTTAGCCTGTAGCTGTTCCAGACATTCTTCTAAATCTGCGATAATTCCCCAAGCACTTTGGTATCTTTTCTCTGCCGTTTTTTCTAACAGTTTTACTACAATATCAGAAACCGCTTTAGGAATTTCTGGATTGATTTCATGGGGCGGCACTGCTTGTTTAGCAATATGACAGTGGACTAATTCCATTGCATCGTCGTAATCCCATGGCACTTGCCCCGTTAGCAGTTCGTAAAAAGTGACTCCTAATGAGTAAAAATCCGTGCGGTAGTCGATCGCTCTGTTCATTCTGCCTGTTTGTTCCGGCGATATATAGCTGAGAGTGCCTTCTAAAACATTAGGATTTTTTAGGGTAGGATTCTCACGCGATAAGACAGTAGAAATGCCAAAATCTATGATTTGGACTAGCCCTGTTGTCGAGTTAATAATAATATTG
>NZ_JAUBVJ010000217.1:0-2296 GCF_036702785.1 Microcoleus sp. AR_TQ3_B6
CTCAAAGTAAAAGCGAAAGGGGAGGGACACCATGCCTCCCATGTCATGTAATAGATGACTATACTTTTACCAGCTATTACCTGCTTTAGGTTGTCTTCACTCTAATTTACTGAATACGATCGCACAAATGTTTGTCCTCCTGCTTCACTTCGGCATTAGTCCGCAGGTAATCCCGGACGCGAAAGCAGCCAAAAGTCAAGGGGTCTGTATTGAGAATTCGCTTCACATTCCACAAAATCGCGGTTTGGTCAAGGCTGGTGGAGACGAGTTGGGTGCCGTCGGGACTAAAAGCAACTGCCACCACCCCACCTGTATGCCCGGTGAGCGTCCGTAGGGGCTCGGACTCAGTGCCTGCGGTGCCCTCAGAGTTCCAGAGTTTCACCGTGTTGTCCAGACTTGCCGTAGCGATAATTTCACCATCCGGGCTAAAGGAAACTTGCGGCACTCCCTGCGTGTGACCTTTGAAGGTTCGTAGGAGCAGTGCCTTGTGAGGAAGCGAGGTGCCTTGAAAAGTCGATCGGTAATCGAATTTCCAGAGCTTGACGGTGCCATCGAGACTCGCTGAGGCAATCGTCTTGCCAGTTGGACTGAAACTAACTCCGTAAACCATACCCTGATGGGCATCTACAGCCTGCAACAAAGTGCCATCGCGCTTCCAAATCGGAACCGCGCCATTAGCATTGCCGGCGGCTAGAGCTTCGCCATCAGGGCTAAAGGCCACATCCCAAAACCCGCTGCCATCTAGCTTCAGAGTTCGCAGCAACACACCGTCTGGCTGCCAGAGTTTTACCGTGCCGTCTGTACTTGCGGTGGCAAACATTTTACCGTCAGGACTCCAAGCAATTGCGTAAACTAACCCTTTGTGTGCCTGCAAAACTTTCAGCAATCTGCCGTCCTTGTGCCAAAGTTTAACTGTTTTGTCGCCCCCCATGACAATGACTTCACCGTCAGGACTCAATGCCACATTCCAAACCGCTTCCTTGCCCTCCTTGAGAGTCCGCAGGGGCTCGGGCTCCGTGCCTGCCCCCCCATCTCGCTGCCAAAGTTTCACCGTGCCATCAAGACTTGCAGTGGCGACGATTTTACCGTCAGGAGCGAAAGCAGCACCATAAACAGCAGCGCTGTGAGCGCGCAAGGGCAAGAAAAAGATGTTTTTCGGCTGCCAAAGTTTGACGGTATTTCTCAAACCCACCGAAGCAATGAAAGTGCCGTCAGGGCTGAAATGAATATCCCACACGGCATCGCGATGCCCTGCAAAAGTTGCCAATTCTTTAGCGTCTTTGCTCCAAAATTTGATGGTTCGATCGTCGCTGGCTGAGGCGATAATCTGACCGTCAGGACTGAAATCTATAGCCTCAACGCCAGATGCGTGACCCTTAAGGGTGCGTAGGGGCTGTGGCTCTTTGCCTGCCGGGGCATGGGAGCGCCAAAGTTTAACCGTACCATCAACGCTCGCAGAGGCGAATATTTCGCCCTGTGGGCTGAAATCGATGTCCCGAATAGTAGCTTGATGGCCTGGAAACCTTTGCAGTAACTTTGCTTTGTCCCAGCCTTGGCCATCTTTTTTCCACAAATGGATCGTACCCTCCCCATTTCCGCTAACGAGCATCTCACCGTCGGGACTAAAGGCAAGGCTTTGAACCGCAGCGCCATTATCGAGGGTGGTTAATAAAGTGCCGTTTTTATTCCAGAGTTTAACGGTGTTATTCTGACCGGATGCGGCTAAAGTCTCGCCATCTGGGCTGAATGCTAGGCCCGAAAGCTCTGTACTGTGTCCCTTGAGGGCGTGTAGGAGTTTGGGATCCGACCAAGATGTACCGTCTTGCTGCCAAAGTTTAACTGTACCGTCTCCACTGGCGCAAGCGAGGATTTTACTGTCGGGGCTAAAAGCCATTCTCCATACCATGCCGTTGTTGGCAAAAGTCGCTTGCAGAGTGCCGTCTCGCTTCCAGAGCTTGACCGTGTTATCCATACTTGATGAGGCAATTGTCTCAGAGTCGGGGCTGATTGCTAATCTAAACGTCGTCGCCTGATGTCCCCAAAAGCGGTTGAACTCCGAGGCTCCATAAACGGCCTGCTCTAGTAATAATTGCACGCGATTTTCTAGTGCGGGATTTGCCCCACCGAGTTGTTGCAGTTTGCGCTTGGCTTTGATTGCGGCAATGAGGCTGTCTAATTTTTCCTCTAAGGTGAAGAGGGCTTCTGAGGAAGTGGCGATGGCTTCTACCTCACTTATGGTTGCGTGGCGATATTGCCAAAATGCTGCTGTTCCGAAAAAGAGGGCGATCGCTAATGC
>NZ_JAUBVJ010000218.1:0-2211 GCF_036702785.1 Microcoleus sp. AR_TQ3_B6
GCATTAGCGATCGCCCTCTTTTTCGGAACAGCAGCATTTTGGCAATATCGCCACGCAACCATAAGTGAGGTAGAAGCGATCGCCACCTCCTCCGAAACCCTCTTCACCTTAGAGGAAAAATTAGACAGCCTCATTGCCGCAATCATTGCCAAGCGCAAACTGCAACAACTCGGTGGGGCAAATCCCGCACTCGAAAATCGCGTGCAATTATTACTAGAGCAGGCCGTTTATGGAGCCTCGGAGTTCAACCGCTTGTCAGGACATCAGGGGTTACTGTATAGATTAGCAATCAGTCCCGACGCTCAGACAATTGCCTCCTCAAGTACAGATAACACGGTCAAACTCTGGCAGCGAGATGGCACCCTTGTTGCGACTCTTCCCCACAACGGTATGGTGTGGAGGATAGCTTTTAGCCCCGACAGTAAACTCCTCGCTTGCGCCAGTGGAGATGGCACAGTTAAAGTTTGGCAGCGAGAGGGAACTTCTTGGCACGGCCCCAAACTCCTGCACAGCCTTGAGGGACACAGTAAGGAGTTTAACGGTGTGGCGTTCAGCCCAGATGGCGAGACTTTAGCCACATCCGGTGAGAATAACACCGTTAAACTCTGGGACAAAAACGGCAATTTATTAACCATTCTCGATCGCACCGATACGGTGAGGAGCCTGAGCTTTAGCCCCGACGGGGAAATGCTCCTTAGCGGAAGTGCGCAGGGGACGATCCGATTGTGGAAAAAAGACGGGTCATTCTGGAGCTCCGTAAAGTTAGTGCGAAGGTTTCAAGGCCATAGCGCTGCCATTTGGGAGATCGAGTTCAGTCCGCAGGGCGAGATATTTGCCTCCGCCAGCATGGATAAGACTGTTAAACTTTGGCCCTCCCATGCCCCGTCAGACGAAGAGTTACAGCCCCTAGGAACCCTTAAGGGTCACGCATCTGGCGTTAAAAGTCTAGATTTCAGTCCCGACGGTCAGATTATCGCCTCAGGCAGCGAGGATCGAACCATCAAATTTTGGAGCAAAGACGGCAAAGAGCTGAGAACTTTTCCCTGGCATCGCGGTGCCGTGTGGAATATCGCTTTCAGTCCTGACGGCAAATCAATTGCTTCGCTGGGTATAGGAAATGATGTCAAACTTTGGCAGCCGAAAAACATTTTTTTCTTGCCCCTGCTAGGTCACGATGCTGCTGTTCATGCTGCTGCTTTCGCTCCTGATGGTAAACTTGTCGCCACTGCAAGTCTAGACGGCACGGTGAAACTTTGGCGGCCAGATGGCACATTGCACAAGACGCTTCAGGAGGGTACAGGAGAGCTTTGGAATCTGGCATTCAGTCCTGACGGTAAACTCATTGCCGTGGGCGGGGAAAAAACAGTTAAACTCTGGGACAAGGATGGCAGATTCCTGCGAGAAATCAACGCCCACAAAGGTGTAGTTTACGGAATTACTTGGAGTCCTGACAATAAAATTCTTGCCTCCGCAAGCCCAGACGGCACGGTGAAACTCTGGCAGCCAGACGGTGTGTTACTGCGAACTCTGAAGCTAGATGGAAGCTCCTTCTGGGATGTAGCCTTTAGTCCTGATGGAAAAGCTCTAGCCGCCATCGCTAGTAGCGGCGCGATCGCTATCTGGAAGCCCGATGGCACTTTGTTGCAGGTGATTGATGCCCATCAGGCTATGAGTATGGGGGTCAGTTTCAGTCCCGATGGCAAGACTCTAGCCTCAGCCAGTACAGATGGCACTGTCAAACTCTGGAAATTAGATGCCTCCGAGACTCTTATTGACACCTCGATTTCTCACTCTTCACAACTCCTGCGAACCCTTAAAGGTCACACACAGTCAGTGATGGGAGTTTCCTTTAGCCCGGATGGTGAGATCGTCGCTACGGCAAGTATGGATAACACGGTGAAACTCTGGAACAGAAACGGCATCTTGCTGACGACGCTCACGGGGCATACAAATGTGGTGATGGGAGTTTCCTTCAGTCCCGACGGCACTTTCCTTGTCTCCGCCAGCCACGACCAAATGGCGATTTTGTGGAATGTGAAGCGCATTCTCAATACAGACCCCCTGGCTTTTGGTTGCGACTGGGTGCGAGATTATTTGCGAACAAATGCCGAAGTGAAGGAGGAGGACAGACATCTGTGCGATCGAATTACCAACAATACTCCCAAACTGTGATTTTTTTACTAAATAATTTAAGAATCGCCCCCTCCCTAC
>NZ_JAUBVJ010000219.1:0-2137 GCF_036702785.1 Microcoleus sp. AR_TQ3_B6
TGAGTCTCCCTACGAGAGTACATACCAGATCTTTTTCCTCAAATCCGAACTTCTCCCGTGCTTTTTGTCGCTCTTCAAAACTAGGAAGACGATAAGATTTTGTATCCGTGCCAGCTAATATCTTGCGAACTTTGTTTTTATGAAACCCCAAATCTTTGAGCAAAAATCTTTCAATCTCTGAAGAGCAGGCAATAAAGGCTTTTGGTGCAAACGCTCTCAAGTATATCTGGTATTTTCTGATTTTAGGTCGCAATACAGATTTTATCCAGGTTGAATTTTCATCTTGTATTAATAAAAGAAAGGTAGCAACACACTCTAACCCAGTGAAAATCTTGAGGAGACGCGCCAGCAGCAACATCGAGAATCCATGTGCGTGAAATAGGGAAATTTCATATTTATTTACTATCTCCTTAATCCGACGAATATTAGCCCAAGTTGGAAGAAAAGGTTTCATATCCTCAAATACTATCCAGTCTTCTGATAAGTCTTTGAGTGCTTGAAAACTACCTTCAGAGCCTGCATCGTAATTCACGGGTCCGGTAATCAGGACGACCCTCCACCCAACCGCTTTGAAACCACGAATCAGAGTCTCACAATGGGATGCAACCCCGTCATTACAATCGACACGCTTTAAGAGGAATCCTACAGTTTTTTGTGTTTCCATTTTCTGTTCTTTACCTCGCAAACTTTTGCAGTTGACACATTTTTTTGAATAACAATTATGCTGTTGGTAAAAGTGTTACAAACATTTTTCGTAAATCCTAGCACACTCAAAAATCAACGACAATTTTTATTATAAAACTTATGCAATGGAGCAATTTTTATACTATTTGTAAAGTGCTGGCATTAATCGGAACTTCCCCCGCCTGCTCGCTATCGTTCCGATCCAAACCAATACGGAGCGAGACTTTCCCGTTTTGGGAAATTTTTTTACATGAATACAAGTCGTGGAAACCATTATCTAGCGGGGTTTTTGCTTAATTTTACTATCTCACAAGGGATAGTAGGCAAAGATTAAGAAAATCTTAAATACATGACTGCAGATGTCTAACGCTCAAATCGCCTACACCTATATCCCCAAATAAATACAGCTAACGGAACGCCGCCCAAAGCGGGGAAGTTCCGATTAATGACAATGAATGATTCAACTGTTGTTAGCCCTGAACCTCAAAGTATCAACTTCATTTAAAGCCAGCAATCCTTTGGTGTTGGGAGTGTTTATTAGCTGCCATCACTAGAGCCAAAAATCCCCAGAAAACCATGCCAGAGATACCAACAATCACGTTTGAACCAGCTAGCATCGGCAGGAACCCAACAACAATAGCACGAGCAGCACTGGCAAACGGATCGGAATTAGACTTAGAGGCTTGGAACAGGCTATAAAAAATTAGGAGTAGCGCACATATATAGGGCATGGCTCCCTTCCAGCCCTAGGTAAGAAGTAGTTCGATAATTCCACTGTCAATCGGCTCAAGAGTTCCATTTCCCTTACCAATAACCTCACTCTGCGCATGATTTAGTGTTCGGCCGTAGAGGTTTGCTCTGTCCTTTGCACTCTGATCGTCTTTAACGTTAGAAAAACTGGTTACACGAGACTGAATGACTGGGGAAAACGGCTCGACTGTAGACAAGGGAACGACTAATATTGCTAGAACCAGGATCACAGCAATTAAACGCATCTGCACAATTCCTTGGAGAAAACCGAGCAGGGCAACCAAAGATACCATCCAGCCCCCCAAGCCGCGCGTACCGTTGTTAATAGGAGAGACAAGATACCAAGTACTACACCAGGAATACGTAACCTCCCTTGACCAATGAATAGCAACATAGTGCCTGGTATCATAACCGTTGCAATATGTAAGGGAGAATTCATTGTACTCCAGACGCGAAGTCCTAGCGGTTCTGGTTTTCCCATGGGAAGAATAGGTTTTATATCCTCACTCTTCCCTAGGATCCAAAAGCCAACCCCATGCTGATTATTAAAGCCATGGATGTGGCAGGAGATAGAGTATTTGCTGTTGAGTCTAGAAAGGCTGAGGTATATGTGTATGATGCCGGGACGGGAGCATTTGTAGCCAAATTAAGCCCCGGCTCTGAGGTTGGTAAGGAGACTGGCTGGATTGATATTCCCTACGCA
>NZ_JAUBVJ010000220.1:0-2106 GCF_036702785.1 Microcoleus sp. AR_TQ3_B6
TCTAAACAGCGAGAGGTTTATTCCCAACCCGTTTAGCAACAAAAAGGGCGCACGCCTCTACAAGACTGGCGATCGAGCTCGCTACCGGAGTGATGGAAACATCGAGTTTCTCGGTCGTCTTGACAACCAGGTCAAAATTCGAGGCTTCCGCATCGAGCTAGGAGAGATCGAGGGGGTGCTGGGTCAACACCCGGCTGTAAACGACGCGGTGGTTGTGGTTAGAGAGGATGTACCAGGCAACAAGCGTCTGGTAGCTTATTTAGTCGTCAACCAGGCAACTGCACCAACGATTCCCAAGCTACAACAGTTTCTGAAGCAGAAGATGCCCGAGTATATGGTACCTAGTGCCTTCGTGCTGATGGACGTTCTGCCACTGACACCCAATGGCAAAATAGACCGCAGGGCCCTGCCGGCTCCTGATACCAGCAGACCCGAGGGGGAAGGAGCTTATGTAGCGCCTCAAACTCCCGTAGAGGAGATGGTCGCCGGAATCTGGGCTGACGTTCTGGCCGTGGAACAGGTCAGCATCCACGATAATTTCTTTGATTTGGGTGGGCATTCCTTGCTGGCAACCCAGCTCATCTCCAGACTGCGCGACACCTTCTGTGTAGAATTTCCTTTACGTAGTCTGTTTGATTCTCCCACAGTAGCTGGACTAAGTCAGCGTCTGGAGGCATTCCTTCGGACAGAGCTTGTTGTGGTACCGCCCCTGCTGCCCGTGGAGCGGTGCGGAGAAATGCTTCTGTCCTTTGCTCAAGCTAGGCTGTGGTTTTTGGAGCAATTGGAACCCGGCAGCTGGGCCTACAACATACCAGCAGCAGTGCGTCTTACAGGTTCGCTCGATGTAGCGGTACTGGAACAGAGCCTTAACGAAATCGTCGGGCGCCACGAAGCTCTGCGCACCACATTCACCATGGTAAGTGGAGAACCAATCCAGGTTATAGCCCCAGTCAAAGCTTTGAGTGTGCCGTTGGTAGATTTGCGATCGTTGCCAGAAGCCCAACAGGAGGCCCTGGTCAAGCGGCTGGCTACCGAGGAAGCACAGCAGCCCTTTGACCTGACTACTGGGCCGTTGCTGCGAGCAACACTGCTACAGCTGCGTGAAGCCGAGTACATACTGCTGCTGACAATGCACCACATTGTCAGCGATGGATGGTCGATGGGAGTCCTGATCCGAGAACTGGCGGCACTCTACGAAGCTTTCTCGACCGGTTCGCCTTCACCGTTACCCGAATTGCCTATCCAGTATGCGGATTTTGCCCACTGGCAGCGTCAGTGGCTACAGGGAGAAGTGTTAGCAGCTCAGCTTTCTTACTGGCAGCAACAACTGACTGGGGCTCCGGCGTTGCTGAAGCTACCCACAGACCGACCGCGACCAGCAGTCGGGACCTTCCGAGGCGCGACCCAATTTCTGGCTCTCCCGGAGTCGGTGAGCCAAAAGCTCAAATCCTTAAGTCAGCGCTCAGGCGTCACCCTGTTCATGACCCTACTGGCGGCATTCCAGACGTTGCTGTACCGCTATACCGGACAAGAGGACATCTGTATCGGCTCTCCGATTGCCAACCGCAACCGCAGCGAAACCGAGGATTTAATTGGCTTTTTCGTGAACACGCTGGTTCTGCGCACGGATCTGTCTGAAAATCCGAGTTTCCAGGAATTACTGGGTCGGGTGCGAGAAGTGGCTTTGGGTGCTTATGCCCACCAAGACCTGCCCTTCGAGCAGTTGGTGGAAGCACTACAGCCCGAGCGTTCCCTGAGCCACCATCCGCTGTTCCAGGTCATGTTTGTCCTTCAGAATGCCCCGATGCCAGCTCTGGAACTTCCAGACCTGACCTTAAGCTCCCTGGAGATAGAAAGCTCGACGGCAAAGTTCGATTTAACCCTGGCAATGGAAGACACCGAGCAGGGTTTGGTGGGATCGTTGGAGTACAACACCGATTTGTTCGATGCCGCTACCATTAGCCGGATGCTAGGACATTTTCAAACGTTGCTTGAAGGCATTGTCGAGAATCCGGCTCTACATCTATCGGACTTGCCGCTGCTGACACAGCCAGAGCGCCAGCAGTTGTTGGTGGAGTGGAATGACACCCAGGTGGATTACCCCAA
>NZ_JAUBVJ010000221.1:0-2099 GCF_036702785.1 Microcoleus sp. AR_TQ3_B6
TATACGTCGTCTTGAAGCCGACTTAGCAGAGCCCTGTGTTTTTGCTAAACAGTCGCTACCCCCTGGCCTGTGCCCCCCACAACTGGTTGCCCAGATGTGGGGCCTCCTTCTTCCGAAGGTACGGAGGCAATTTGCCGAGTTCCTTCAGGAGACTTCTCTCAAGCGCCTTGGTATACTCTACCATCCCACCTGTGTCGGTTTAGGGTACGGTCTATAATGGAGGGGCTATTTCCTGGAACCTCTTCAAAGCCTGACCAATCCAATAAGGTCAGACAATTTACGAGATCCGTCACACACCTCCAGGCCCACGAATATTAACGTGGTTCCCATCGACTACCCCCTTCGGGCTCGTCTTAGGGGCCGGCTTACCCTGCTCAGATTAGCTTTAAGCAGGAACCCTTGGGATTTCGGCGAGAGGGCATCTCACCCTCTTTATCGCTACTCATGTCAGCATTCGCACTTCCGATACCTCCACGACCCATTACCAGATCGCTTCATCAGCCTACGGAACGCTCCGCTACCGCGTGTATTGCTACACACCCTAAGCTTCGGTGCACGTCTTGAGCCCCGTTACATTTTCGCCGCAGGAACCCTTATTTAGACCAGTGAGCTGTTACGCTTTCTTTAAAGGATGGCTGCTTCTAAGCCAACCTCCTGGCTGTTTTGGGATTCCCACATGCTTTCCCACTTAGACGTGACTTGGGGACCTTAGCTGTAGGTCAGGGCTGTTTCCCTTTTGACGACGGACCTTAGCACCCGCCGTCTGTCTGCCGGATATTACTCATGGGTATTCGGAGTTTGGTTAGAATTGGTAGATCTCGCGACCCCCGCATCCATCCAGTGCTCTACCCCCCATGGTATTCATCCGACGCTCTACCTCAATAGATTTCGCGGAGAACCAGCTATTTCCCGGTTTGATTGGCCTTTCACCCCTAAACACAACTCATCCGACAATTTTTCAACATTGAACGGTTCGGTCCTCCAGTGCGTGTTACCGCACCTTCAACCTGGTCATGCCTAGATCACCGGGTTTCGGGTCTAATGCAACAAACTCAGACGCCCTATTCAGACTCGCTTTCGCTGCGCCTACACCTAACGGCTTAAGCTTGCTTGTTACACTAAGTCACTGACCCATTATGCAAGAGGTACGCAGTCAGGCCTCAAGGGCCCTCCTACTGCTTGTAGGCGTTCGGTTTCAGGTACTGTTTCACTCCCCTCATCGGGGTGCTTTTCACCTTTCCCTCACGGTACTAGTTCACTATCGGTCATACAGGAGTACTTAGGCTTAGAGGGTGGTCCCCCTACGTTCAGACAGGGTTTCACGTGCCCCGCCCTACTCAAATCCTTCGACATCACTTTCACATACGGGGCTGTCACCCGCTATGGCGCTACTTTCCAGAAGCTTCTGTTAGTTGAATCGAAGGCATTGGCCTGGTCCCGGTTCGCTCGCCACTACTACGGGAGTCTCTGTTGATGTCCTTTCCTCCGGGTACTGAGATGTTTCAGTTCCCCGGGTTCGCTTCACCAAAGCTATGTATTCACTTCGGTGATACCCTTCCCATTTAACCTTCGATGCCGACAAGTCGGCAGCGAAATTAAATGGTGAGGGTGGGTTTCCCCATTCGGAAATCGTTGGATCAAAGCTTGCTCACAGCTCCCCAACGCTTATCGCAGCGTGCCACGTCCTTCATCGCCTCTGTATGCCAAGGCATTCACCAAACGCCCTTACCTCACACTTGAGAGTCCACACCACCAACGACAAGCCTGATCGATCCGAAGATCGTCAAGATTGCGCATGTGATGCGGATGATTGTTTTCATTCTCAGCCAGTATTAATCAATGCGTTGATTGTCATGACCATCGGTCGGCGGCGAACCGCTTCCCTAGAGTCAATCGAACCAGCGCGGCATCGATTGAAAAACCCATTCACAATGTCAAAGTGCCGATGAATGAGGCCGAAACCTCATCAAAATCCATCCGAGGATGGAAACTAGTGTCTTCATTTCTGGAACGAAACTGAAATGGTGGAGCCTATCGGGATCGAACCGATGACCTGATGCTTGCAAAGCAACCGCTCTCCCAGCTGAGCTAAGGCCCCC
>NZ_JAUBVJ010000222.1:0-2092 GCF_036702785.1 Microcoleus sp. AR_TQ3_B6
AGGAGGAATCAGTGTCCAGAATATCCCGCATGGTCCAGTTTATCCCGCAGGTTTTGCGGTCTAAATTACGTTAGGCCGTCCATGCGAGTAAAAAAGCGCCTCACAATAATTTTTTGGCAATAGCGCAAACGCCTGATCGACCAAACGTTCAAATAAGCAAACTAATGGCAATACCTTCTGCATTCGTCCATACAGCATTGCTTGGGCACAACTATCTGCCAGCGCAACGCAGATATAAGGAAGAACTCCCCCCATCTTCGACTCAGCGACGTTTACGCCTGCCGCCGCCGCCCCGCTTCTTTCCATGAAGCCAAGGGGACGCGGCTTTGACAGCGTGGAATACAAAGCAACCAAATTCAATTCTGTATCGCGCTCATACAGCATTCCGCACCCAATTGCATACGCACAACTCGCAAAGTGCATTGTCGACAATTGGAATGTAATTGAGCCTTTTCAAAACTCCCATGTGAGCATGATTCGCCCAAGACAGCATAAAGATGGGCGAATCATCATCATGGACTATGAAAGATTCGCGGCACGAGCGACTCGGGTTCGGGACCTCGCATTCAACAAGAGGTATGCGGCACGAACTGATATTACCTCTTGCTTTGGAAGCATCTACACCCATGCAATTCCTTGGGCTGCGGTTGGTGTCGCAGCGGCTAAAGCAAGCACCACAGGCGGATGGTTTAACACGTTGGATAAACACACTCGGCGGTGTACACGCGATGAAACCCAAGGCATCCCAATTGGCCCAGGAACATCGAACATCATCGCTGAAATTATTCTATCGGAGGTGGATAAGAAGCTCGCACCAGAATTTCACTTCGCGCGTGGAGCCGCAACAAATGGAATGTCTCGATTCATTGATGACTACTCCTTTTACTGTGACTCATTTGATGAAGCTGAACGTTTCATCAGGCGCCTTGACGAAGAACTGGGCGTGTTCAAGATGCGCCTAAACGCTCGAAAAACCTCCATCATCACACCAGTTACTCCTTTTGGCGATAGATGGGCATCTGAACTCGCGCTGAGACTGCCAACCGGGGGTAGCTTGGACTCTTACAGATGCACAAACTATCTCGAGTTTGCATCCGCTCTTGCCAGCCAATTCCCCGATGGAAGCATTCTCAAATATGCGGCGAGCGCCCTTGTACGAAGCCCATTAACGGCTTCCGCAGAGGTCACGACCCTTGATTACCTACTTGTACTTTCACCTACAAACCCGGTTTTGCTTCCTCTACTGGAGAAGCTATTCGACAGCACCAAGATAGGGGGCGCCATCCGCTTTCCTTCAAGGATCCTAGACATCCTAGGAGACAGCGCTGCACGCCACCGATCTGATGCAATGGCATGGACCCTGTATTACGCAAAAAAGTACAACATTGCAATTCCATCAACCACCGCCGACGAAGTAATCAAAACAAACGACTGCATCGCGATTCTCTGCCTATTTTTGACTGGGCAACATTTACCGAAGATAGTCAACTGGACGACCACGCTGGACAAGAGCGATGCGTACACACTAGACAGATATTGGATTGTCTTATATCAATTGCACCAGCAAGGGCACATTGGCTCTGATTTCTGTTCAGTACCCAAAGCGTTTGCCGACTTAAAGGCTGCGAATGTCAGTTTTGTCGTTTAAATCACACCCTTCCACTACGCGCCCCAGCCTAACTGTAGGTTCAACGCGGACGCCGACATAGGCCATGCCATCGGCATTTTCATGGCCTATGTCGGTACCCTCCGCACTTCGTGCTCCGGCGCCGGTTAACCAGGGCCTTGAACGTCCGCTTTCATTTGCTGTGACTGGCTGCTTCTGGCCGATTTCGGACACCGTCCCAGCAAAGCCGCTGTCATCCGTCGAACTCTCAAGCTCTGCCTTGTGCAAAGTCCAAAGATCAGTGGCGCAGATCCTTGCATATGAATCTCCCGTGTCGCGCGCAACGAGATTCCAATATCGCAAGCGCCTCCGCCTCACAGTTGACTGCTGCAAACCTCCCCCGAACGATCAAGCCACAGCCCATTCAACGCAGCGCTGTAGGCCCCGATGCCCACCGCGCCCAGGCAGGCGGCTTGCCCGTAAGCT
>NZ_JAUBVJ010000223.1:0-2048 GCF_036702785.1 Microcoleus sp. AR_TQ3_B6
ATCAAGAAGGGATGATTCTTTCTCCTGATGGACACTGTAGAGCCTTTGATGCTCAAGCACAGGGAACTCTAAAAGGGGACGGTTTAGGAATTGTTGTTTTAAAGCGACTGGTGAAGGCCCTGGCGGATGGAGATAGTATTTATGCGGTCATCAAAGGTTCTGCAATCAACAACGATGGTTCTTTAAAAGTTGGCTATACCGCACCCAGTGAGAACGGTCAAGGAGAGGTAATTAAGGATGCTCTGGCCATGGCTAGGGTTGCACCCGAATCCATTACTTATGTGGAGGCTCATGGGACGGGCACACCTCTAGGAGATCCGATCGAAATTGCAGCGCTGACACAAGCTTTTCGCGCTGGTACCGAAGCGAAGGGCTTCTGTGCGATCGGTTCGCTCAAAACCAATATCGGACATTTGGACACAGCAGCGGGTGTTGCGGGTCTAATCAAGACCGCCTTAGCCCTCAAACACAAGTTGCTGCCGCCGAGTCTTAACTTTAAACAGCCCAATCCCCACATTGATTTCGCGAACAGTCCTTTCTACGTCAACACCACCCTTTCTCAATGGCAAGCAGGCGAGACCCCTCGTCGAGCAGGGGTGAGTTCCTTCGGGATTGGAGGAACCAATGCTCATGTGGTTCTAGAGGAAGCGCCTGCACCCCTACCCGTGGAAGTAGAAGTGGAACGTCCTCTCCATATCCTCTGTCTGTCAGGGAAGAGTCAGAAGGCGTTGAGGCAGCTAGCCGCTAAATTTGAGCGCTACCTAGCGGTGCCTCCCTCTGTATCTCTGGGCGATGTCTGCTATACAGCTAATGTAGGACGAATCCATTTTCCTCATCGTCTGGTTGTAGTAGCTCAGACATGGGCTCAAATGCATGAGAAACTGGCTACCTTCGCCAGGGATGAGGAAGCCGCAGGGGTACTCATTAAGCAAGTGGAAGGTACAAATCGGCCTCAGGTGGTGTTCTTGTTCACTGGTCAAGGCTCGCAATATGTCGGCATGGGACGGCAGCTCTACGATACGCAGCCGACCTTCCGCCAGGCTTTGGAACGATGTGACGAACTGCTGGGCCCATATCTAAAGCAGTCTTTGTTGTCGGTGCTTTATCCCGAAGCTGGAACCGCGTCACCCCTAAACGAGACAGCCTACACTCAGCCAGCACTGTTTGCTCTGGAATACGCCTTGGCCCAACTGTGGCGTTCTTGGGGAATTGTGCCGGATGCTGTTATGGGTCACAGCCTAGGGGAATACGTGGCAGCTTGTATTGCTGGGGTATTCAGCCTAGAAGAGGGACTCAAGCTCGTTGTCGAACGCAGTAGGCTGATGCAGTCTTTACCACAAGACGGGCAGATGGCAGTGGTGTTTGCAGATGAGGAGCGGGTGGTTTCTGCTCTTGCTTCCTATAAGACGCAAGTTGCGCTCGCCCCACAGAACTCCATAGCGTCCATCGCTGCTGTTAACGGGCCTGAAAACACCGTCATTTCAGGAGCTAGAGAGGTTGTGGAGTCCGCGCTCGAGCAACTGAAGTCACAGGGGATTACCGTACAGCCTTTGCAGGTTTCTCACGCCTTCCACTCGCCACTAATCGAGCCTTGCCTCGACGAATTCGAGCGCCAGGCAGCAAGAGTGCAGTTTAAAGCTCCAGCTATCCCATTAATCTCAAACCTGACAGGTGAAATGCTAAAGGCTGGAGAAATCCCTGATGCAAACTATTGGCGTCGTCATATGCGAGAGACGGTGCAATTTGCAGCGGGGATGAACACACTGACTCAGCAGGGTTATTCCATATTTCTAGAAATAGGTCCTAGCAGCACTTTACTGGGAATGGGCAAAAGGTGCCTACCCAAAGGCATCGGTTCTTGGTTGCCTTCCTTGAAGCAAGGGCAAGATGACTGGCAAGTAATATTAAACAGCTTGGGGGTTCTTGAAACTTATGGCATAGATGTGAACTGGCCTGGATTTGACCAAGACTACCAGCGATGCCGAGTGCCTCTGCCTACTTATCCCTTCGATCGCAAACGTTATTGGGTTGAGCCTGAAAAACCTCTA
>NZ_JAUBVJ010000224.1:0-1927 GCF_036702785.1 Microcoleus sp. AR_TQ3_B6
GTGGCAGAGTTGAATTCCGGGGCACTGACTCGAGAGAATAGGCAATCATCTGCAGCCGGTGTAGGCGGCGTTGGTGTTGGTGGAGGTGTAGGCGGTATTGGTATTGGTGGAGGTGTAGGCGGTATTGGTGTTGGTGCAGGTGCAGGTGTAGGCGTTGGTGCAGGTGTAGGCGTTGGTGCAGGTGTAGGCGTTGGTGCAGGAGTGGGTGCAGGCGTTGGTGCAGGAGTGGGTGTCGGAGTGGGTGGCGGTGTCGGAGTATTGGTGAATTCAAAAGCGCCGATATCAACGATCGCACTTCCGTTACCATCACCATCTTGAGGGCGACTCACACCGCGCTGATCCTTTGCCGGCGCGCCCGCACCAGTACCGGTATCAATTGCCGGACTTCCTGCTAGCAGCGGCAGCACAAAAGCACCGTTAATATTTTCCAAAAGACCGAGTTTCGGATCGACGATCTTCACACTTGCCGTAACATTATTGTCGTTAAGGTCCCCCGTCGTGAGTTTAACGGGAAATTGTAGATTATTGCCCCCGTCAATTAGTTCCCGTCCAGTTTGCTGTTTAACCTTAAAAGGATTACCCGCCGTATTGCTATCAAAAATTGAATTCTTCACAGTAATTGGCTGTTGTCCAGGATTGTTAAAGGTAGCAATAGCTCCCGAAAACTCCCCAGCGCTATTCTTAGCAAAAGTCGAATTGACGATGTTAGTCGAAAAGGAATCTTTGTTACCGACAACCATCCCCCCGCCCTGCTTAGCAGCACTGTTGCCGAAAAAGGTACTATTAACAATGCTGACATTTCCATTTTCTCCTAACCACAAACCGCCACCGTTATCCTCAGCTTTATTATTAGCAAATGTGCAGTCTGTTACTGTCAAATCGACATTGCCGTGACGGACGGCCCCTCCAGAACCGCCGCTACCTGATGAGTTTTGGACAGCTTGGTTATTAATAAAAGTGCTGTTTTCCAAAATTACTTTATCTTGGAAATAACCAAATAAAAAGGCTGCTCCTCCTTCTCCTGTCCCGATATTGCCATCAAAAACGCTGTTGCGGATGATAACATTTCCGCCAACAGAATCAGGGGTTGCATTGGGTCCCAAAATATTAGCGCCATCGACATAAACTGCCCCGCCAACGCCTTTATTTATGCGGTTGCCGGTGAATTTAGAGTTTTCGATCGTCAGGCTGCCCAACAGGTTATTAACAGCACCGCCGTAGCTGCCTTTGTTGTCGGTAAATTCGCTATCTCTGATAGTCAGAGAACCACCGCTTTTAGTTGCGATCGCGCCGCCACCGCGTTGGGTATTGTTAGCCAAAGAACCGTCATTGCCGCTAAACTTGCTGTTAATTACAATCGTCGTGCTGCGAAAACCCGTGTAAATGCCGCCGCCGAAGCCGGCAACATTATTGTTGACTTGACAATTGTCTAAAGTTAAAGTGCTGTTACCTCCCGTTTGAATGCCGCCGCCGCTGCTAGTTGCCTCATTATTCGGATCGGTTCCAGAAACTTTGCCGTTGGCAACAATCAGGTTTTTTAGAGTAACATTGGTTGAACCTTGGGTGAGGATCACCCGCGAAGTGTTGTTGCCACTGATGGTTAAATTGCCAGCATTAGTTGCATCAATTGTCAAGTTTTTATTTATGACAAGTTGACCGTTCGAGAGAGTAATTGTTTGGTTGGCAAGACTGGAGGCAAATTGAATGGTATCGCCGCTCGCAGCAGAGGCGATCGCATCTCTCAAGGAACCGGGCCCGCTATCATTATTGTTGGTAACGGTAACAGTCGCTAAAGTCCCTCGGTAATCCGCTATTGCCTGTGGATTAAGAGCTAAGGGCGCTTCAATATCCCCTTTGGCAAACTCCAAATTCCAGTTACCACCGCGGCCAGTGCGATCGCCAGATGCTGCAATATCAGCCCCCGTTA
>NZ_JAUBVJ010000225.1:0-1915 GCF_036702785.1 Microcoleus sp. AR_TQ3_B6
TGATCAGATTATTTTCAACGTCAAAGCTGGCAGACTGCCATGGAGCGCCACCACCCTGGCTCCAGGCTTCCACTTTGCCAGTGGGGCTGTTCGGATCATCCGGCCAGGACGGCGCTCGAGGATCACCTGTAGGAGTGCTTTCTTTTCCATTGAGTCGCCCCATGTGTCCTTCAACAAAAGGACGCATCCAGATTTCCTTGCCTGTTTCCGGATCACGTGCGTAGAGCTTGCCCACCACACCGAATTCGTCTCCGGAAGAACCATGAATCAACAGTACCTTGCCTGTTTTTTGATCCTTCACCAAGGTGGGAGCCCCTGTCATGGTGTAGCCAGTGGTGTGGTCTTCGAACTTTTCACGCCAAGCCACCTTGCCGGTTTTCTTGTCTAGCGCAACAATGCCCGCGTCCAAGGTGCCGAAGAAAACCTTGTCGCCAAAAATGGCCGCCCCGCGGTTGACCACGTCGCAACAGGGTCGAATATCTTCAGGCAATCGATGAGAATACTGCCAAAGTTTTGCACCTGTTCTCGCATCCAATGCATACATTCGGGAATAGGAACCCGTAACATAAATAACGCCATCATGAACCAGGGCCTGCGTTTCCTGGCCGCGCTGCTTTTCATCGCCAAAACTGAAAGACCACGCTGGCACCAGACTGGCCACGTTCTTGTCATTGATCGCGGTCATGGCACTGTAGCGCTGCGCCTTCGGCCCAAAGCCGTAGCTCAAAATGTCTTTCGGAGTGTTTTCATCGTTGACGATGTCTTCCCAAGTCACGCCTCCAGATTTGGCGAGCACAAGGTCAGGCTGCAATGCCAAACTGCTTATTGCGGCAAAAACAGCCAACGCAGTTGCGCTGAGCTTCAAACTTGCTTTTTTCACTGATTTCTCCTCTTTGATCTGATTTGTAATGATCCGACTCTTCTTCGGATTGAATACAGATTAAGAAGTGAGGAGTGTTATTCCTAGAGCAGATTTCCCGCAAATGAACAGGAAAAATTCCCGGAATGAATGGATGCGCAAATAGGAAGTTGATAACGGCATGCGCAATGGCGTTTGGCCGCTTCCACGACCGTGTCTTTGTCTGTTTCTCTCAGGATTCGAACAATCTGTTCATCGCTGAATCGGGCTCGTTTCATTTCGTCTCTCACTTGGCTGAGAGACCATTGTAATTAAGTCACGTTGGATCGAAAAATCCGGGGCAGGTCAGAATATCTTTGGATGTGACAGATGAACATGTGTCAAAGATAGGTCGATACTCACGAAATGTCTGTGAGAGAAAATTTGTCACAGAATTTGTCACAAGCATGTCACAGCCGTGTACTGATGGGTTGAGATCAAAAGGCAAATTTCCAAATAAATGACCAGTTAGGAAGTTTCTCTGTCGAGAATGATGCAGGCAAGAAACAAAAAGGACCTAGCACCTCACAGCGCTAAGTCCTTGATATTATTGGGGCGATGTATGGGGCTCGAACCCACGACCCATGGAATCACAATCCATTGCTCTACCAACTGAGCTAACACCGCCACCGTAAACCGGTACTAAATTCTTGGCCTGCCCGGAGGGCTTAGAAGACTGATATTTCTGTCAGACATTAATTGATTTATAAACATCAAAAATAATTAATTAATTTTTTAAACTACTGATTATATTGATATTTTTTAAATTCACTGGTGAAAGTAAAAGCTGTTTTTTTCTTAATTTAAAATTTTTACGTCAAATAAAACAGATTTACTTTCACCGTCTACTAGGTTAGCGTGAGTATTGGTCCGCCACATACTCACCCATATGCCAAGCATCATACCCAAGGCCCCCCCGCCATCAGAGGACCTGCTCAGGTTACTTCAGGCAACAGGATTACACAGCCAAGACCCTGAAGTATCCAGCCCGGATGATCGAGCAATTAAAGCGGCAAC
>NZ_JAUBVJ010000226.1:0-1913 GCF_036702785.1 Microcoleus sp. AR_TQ3_B6
TTGATTGGCGGCAATGGCGCTGACACCTTGATGGGTGGACTCGGTAGCGATACCTTGACCGGTGGCAACGGCAAGGATATCTTCGTGTTTGCCTCCGGCGAGGGCATCGATACGATTACTGACTTCAGTTTGGGTACCGACAAAATTGGTCTGAGTGGGGGTTTAACCTTTGGGAATCTGTCGTTCTCCGGGAATGAGATTCTGATTGGTAGTGACGTTTTAGCCGTCCTGACTGGGGTGAATACTAATACTCTGACTGCCTCGAATTTCGTAGAAGTCTAGAAGCGCAGCGGCCGGGCCGGGCGGGTTTTTGAGATTGTCAATTGTTGGCAGATATGGTTGGTGAACCCGCCCCTACCTGAGGTCGGGCGAAGCGAAGCGGAGGGAATCGACCGGACATGATATGAGATGAAATCAAGGCAGCTCAGGCTTTCCCCAGAGCTTGCCTTTGACTCGATAAGCTGCCTTAAACCTAATACCGAATCGCCCCAATTAAGCCTTTTTAACAATTGATTTTCATCGATATATACAAGCGTGGCGATCGCGCCATTGATTCGAGGGCAGAGAATCTCAAAACACGTCCACTAATACAACCAAAGTGCATCAAAGGACAACTCAATTCAATCAATCAGCCCGCCATCAAAATAACGCTTGAGAATGCACCGATGCTGCAATTTGTCAGCAGTCGATCGGCGGCTAAAGCAAGAAAACCGACTTTTGGAAAAAAGTCGGGAGGTGAAAACTTTCAACTAACAAGAGCAAGGAAGAACTAACACTATGTTTGGACCAACCTTCAACCTCTCAACGCTTAACGGCAGCAACGGCTTTGCGATTAACGGCATCGCGGCGGATGACCGATCGGATTCGTCGGTCAGCAGCGCCGGGGACGTCAACGGCGATGGCTTTGATGACCTGATTATCGGGGCACTCTTTGCCGACCCCAACGGCATCAGTTCTGGGCAAAGTTATGTGGTGTTTGGCAGCAACAGTGGCTTTGGTGCCAGCTTTAACCTGTCCGAGCTCAACGGCAGCAACGGCTTTGCGATTAACGGCATCGCGGCGTATGACTTCTCAGGCTCGTCGGTCAGCAGCGCCGGGGACGTCAACGGCGATGGCTTTGATGACCTGATTATCGCGGCACTCGGTGCCGACCCCAACGGCATCAGGGAAGCAGGGCAAAGTTATGTGGTGTTTGGCAGCAACAGTGGCTTTGGTGCGGGCCTCAACCTATCAAAGCTCAACGGCAGCAACGGCTTTGCGATTAACGGCATCGCGGCCCTTGACTACTCAGGCAAGTCGGTCAGCAGCGCCGGGGACATAAACGGCGATGGCTTTGATGACCTGATTATCGGGGCACTCGGTGCCGACCCCAACGGCATCAGGGAAGCAGGGCAAAGTTATGTAGTGTTTGGCAGCAACAGTGGCTTTGGTGCGGTCCTCAACCTCTGGGACCTCAACGGCAGCAACGGCTTTGCGATTAACGGCATCGCAGGGTTTGACCGATCGGGCTGGTCGGTCAGCAGCGCTGGGGACGTCAACGGCGATGGCTTTGATGACCTGATTATCGGGGCATATGGTGCCGCCCCCAACGGCATGAGTTTTGCAGGGCAAAGTTATGTGGTGTTTGGCAGCAACAGTGGCTTTGGTGCGGTTCTCAACCTCTGGGACCTCAACGGCAGCAACGGCTTTGCGATTAACGGCATCGCGACGGATGACCTCTCAGGCGTCTCGGTCAGCAGCGCCGGGGACGTCAACGGCGATGGCTTTGATGACCTGATTATCGGGGCACTCCAGGCCTCCCCCAACGGCATCAGTTCTGCAGGGCAAAGTTATGTGGTGTTTGGCAGCAACAGTGGCTTTGGTGCCAGTTTCAACCTGTCCGCGCTCAACGGCAGCAACGGCTTTGCGATTAA
>NZ_JAUBVJ010000227.1:0-1831 GCF_036702785.1 Microcoleus sp. AR_TQ3_B6
CCCAAGCGCTCTGGTGGATAGGCTGGGTCTAAGGGGACGTAAGCACCACCCGCCTTAAGAATGCCCAGCAACCCGACTATCATCTCCACAGATTGCTCCACGCAGATACCTACCAAAGTATCAGGACCTACATTTAAAGAACGCAGGTAATGCGCCACCCGATTTGCACGACGGTTTAACTCCTCGTAGGTTAGTTCCCCGTCTTCAAACACTACTGCTACAGCATCGGGGGTTCCAGCAACTTGGGCTTCAACTAGCTGATGGATACATAGATCTCTGGGATAATCCACTCTAGTGTCATTCCATTCCACCAGCAGAGTATGTAGCTCATTCTGTGTCAGCATCCGCAGGTCTGATAGCCGCTGTGAGGGGTTGGCAATAATGCCTTCTAGTAAGGTCTCCAAATGCTTTAGCATCCCCTCGATCGTGGCTGCATCAAAACGACGGCAATCGTAGCTTAGCTCTAGCAACAATTCTGCACCAGGCCGTGCTACCAAGTTGAGGGGATAGTTTGTCCGCTCAAAACCACGAACATTACCGATCTCTAAGCTGCTGCCCTGCTTCTGTAACGAAGCATCTACCGGATAGTTTTCAAAGACCACAATGCTCTCAAACAGGGGCAGCCCTCGGGGTACATCACTCCATCCTTGCACCTGTACCAGCGAGCTGTATTCGTACTGGCGCAACTCTACTTGCTGAACTTGAAGCTGCTGCAACCAGTCCAGCAGGGAAGTTGTGGGCGACACTTGCACCCGTATCGGCAGGGTATTGATAAATAGCCCCACCATAGACTCAACCCCCGGTAACTCTGCCGGACGACCGGAGACGGTAGCCCCAAAAACCACATCTTCCTGACCGCTATAGCGGTTCAACAGTAGAACCCAGGCTCCCTGCACTAAGGTGTTGAGGGTGAGCTGGTGTTTTCGAGCTAAGGACTGGAGGGCTGCTGTCGTTCCTATTGACAGTTGGATTTTCTGCTCAGCGTAGCTTTGCCCCTCACCGATAGAGCGGCCCGATGCTCTATCGCCTCCCAACGGAGTTGGTGCAGTAAAGCCTTTGAGTGTCAGTCGCCAAAACGCCTCAGCTTTGGACAGATCTTGCTGTTGCAACCAAGCGATATAGTCCTGGTAGGGACGACTGCGTTTTAGGTATAAGTCTTGACCTTGGCAGAACGCTTCATAAAATGCAAAGGCTTCCTTGAGTACCGAAGACAGCGACCATCCATCCAGCAATAAGTGGTGGAAGCTCCAAATAAATTCGTAGATATCCTTGTCCATCTGGAGCCCGGTGAGGCGCATTAGCGGTGCTTTAAACAGTTGAAAGCCTCGCTTTCGGTCTGCCTGAAGGAAAGCCTCCAATTTCTCTTGCTGCTCTACAGAAGAAAGTCCCCGCCAGTCGAACTGCTGCCAGGGCAAGCTCACCCGCCGGCCTACTACCTGAAGCGGCTTCTCGATCTTGTCCCAGACGAAAGCGGTTCGCAAGGCTGGATGCCGATCTAGTACCTGCTGCCAAGCTTGCTGGAACGCTGAGACGTTAAAGTTTCCCTTAATAGTGCAGCTTAACTGCTCAAAATACATCCCAGACTCGGGAGCGTAAATGGTATGGAAGAGCATACCCTCCTGCATAGGAGAAAGAGGATAGGCAGTCTCAATATTTTTAGATTTCATCTTTATGCCTCTTCAAATTCAATGCTTGCAAATGCTTTATCCAGGTCATTCTGACTCATCTGCGCTAGTGGAAAATCAGAAGGCGTGTAACCGCCTGCCTCAGGAGATTGGCAATAGGTAATGAGCTCTCGCAGAGCCGCTACAAAGTTTTGGGCTAGACCCTC
>NZ_JAUBVJ010000228.1:0-1794 GCF_036702785.1 Microcoleus sp. AR_TQ3_B6
CGAGCCAGATCATGTCTGAGTCTTGTATTTTCACCTTCCACTCTGGTCATATAAGTTTTACAAATGATTTGGTCACCGTCTGGAATAAACATGGGGTAAACTTTCCAACCGTCCGTTACATAAAAATAGCATCTCCATTGCTCAACAAGCTCCCATAAAGGTTTAAATGTTTGGGTACTATGGTCTCCTAAAACCCATCCTAAAATACCTGGTTTGAAGTGGTCTACTGCTGTCCCTAACCACATTTTTTTTTTGAGCCAATAAATGTTCCTAATTCATCTAGTTCTCCGACTTCGGGAATTGTGTCTGGTTCGTAAGCCTGTGGTAGAAGTTCTCCCACCTGTTTGACCCAATTAATTATTGTCGTATGATGAACACCTTTGATTCTCTCTATCGCTCGAAAACCCATACCATTGACATACATTTTTAGACATTCATGCTTAACTCCTTGAGAGTAACCGTTATAGGGTTGGTAGCATTCTATGAATGGCCTACCACACTCAACACAAATATAATTCAGTTTGCCTTTTTTGTGTCCATTTTTATTTACATGAGTTGATTTACATTCAAGACATTTCATAGATTTAGATTTTTAGTTAATTGTTTTTGCAAATTTCTCTTTGAACTAATCATACCTTGTTTCAGCAACGTCGCCGTTGCTATCTATAATCTCTCGGTTCATGACTATCCGGTCAATTACTGTACTTCTGTAAGGTTGGGGACGATCGCCTGTTGATGTTGCTCGATCCAGTCCCATGCCCATTGAAAGGGGACACCTGCTCGTTGGGCAGCTTGTTCATCTTCGGGGCGATCGCCCACATACAGCGAATTTTGCAGGGTGTGTTTGTGTCTGACCATTGCTAGTTGCAACATACCCGAGCGGGGTTTGCTGTACTGTCGAGACCACTTAGTTTGGCTGTGGTTATGAATATTGTGGCCAGTGAGGCGGAAACACTTTTTACCCTCAAGTCGAGGCAGAAGTAGATCTCTCTCAACTCTGGGAATAACTCAAGCGTGTATTGCAGTTCCTGGATGCACTCTTGCATAGAATTAAACTCAGCGAGACTGTCACCAGCCCCGCTGGTCTTCAAAACCGTGCGTGAGACTTTCACCTCACACGGCTCCTCAATCGTTTGGTGCTTGTCACGCATACCTCATTACCCATTTATCCTCGACTTTTTCAAGCCTTTTGGTGGGCTTAGGCTCGGCTCTGTTACAGCCGGATTTGTTGCCAAAGCTGCCGTCTAAAGCAGTTTTTGTGTCGTGGCAATGTCTATGTAAAAGTTGCCAATTCTCGTAGGAATCCTTTCCACCTTGCGATTTAGGGATTCTATGGTCAACTTCAATTACATCGTCTTCTCGAAAATATAGTCCGCAGTGGGCACATTTCCCTTTTTGCTTTTTCAGGAGTTTTGATATCCTGCTTGGCATTTCTGGGCTATTACCCCTTCTTGTACTCCAGTAAACTAGGTTTTCGTCGTATGGTGACGCTTCGCCTTTAACTTTCACATGGCGGACTATTGGAGTCTCCACATGATTTAGTAACCGAAGAGGCTTGTTACCTACTTGCTTGGTTGCGAATTCCCAGTTGCTGCCGCCGATGGATTGCCAGTATTTCTTGGCTATCCACCCCCCGTTCTTTTTCGGGTGGCGGCGTTTCGCCCAAGCCACAAGCTTTTGGTACATTAGGTCATCGATATCTGCGTAAGCAACCTTACTTATACCAATTTTCAAAAATCATGCAACAGTAGCTAGGGCTGACAAAATGTAATCCCATCCAGTTATAGATGCTAT
>NZ_JAUBVJ010000229.1:0-1764 GCF_036702785.1 Microcoleus sp. AR_TQ3_B6
AGGTAAAGAATGCCTGTGAGTTTGCCTTGGTGCAGCAGAGGAGTGCAGAGAATCGATTTCGGTTGAGTGGCTGCAATGTAAGGATCGCGGGTAAATTGTCCCTCTTGGGTGGCGTTATTTAAAACCACGTTTTCCTGGGTGCGGATGACGTAGTGGGCGATCGCACTTGCCAGTTTTGGCGTTTCCCCAGAAGCTGCTTCTGCATTCAAAGGAAGCGATCGCAGCACGCTAACTTCATCCCCCTTCACCGAACCTTCTGCCTCAATCGCCCAGTTTCCCGCTTTTTCTAAAATCAAAAAGCCTTTTTGGGCGCCGGCATTTTCGATCGCAATCTTCATCAACCTTTCCAGCAACTTACTTAAAACTATTTCACCTGAAATCGCTTGAGAAGCTTTCATTACTGTGGCTAAATCTAGCGTCTCTCCCAAATTAGTGCTAGTGCTAGTAGGCTTAATCGTTGTTCTGTTAGCTTTTGTTTGAGTTGTTGTCTTGGCTGATGTTCTAGCTAGAAATTCGGGGTATTTTTTTTCTAAATCCTCAACTTTAGCTATAGCGCCCCAGAGTTGGTAGCTATAATGAGCGTTTTGCATATAAACTTGGGCGATCGTTTCTTTGCCCCATGACAGGTAGAATTTGGCAGCAAGTTCGTGAGCGAGTGCTTCTTCGTTGATGTACTGGTTTTCTTTAGCAAGAGCGATCGCTTTGTCATACATTTCAATCGCTTCGATTTTTTCGCCTAAAACTCGATATCGTTCTGCCTCTACTAGATAGAATTTGTGCAGATGATTCATGGGGGCATGATGCGCCCATTTCTGCATTTTTTCCTGATTGGCTTGTACTCTGTCAAGAAGGCCCTGTTGCTCTGACTGTGGAGTATCAGAATACACCGCCAACCACACCAAAGAATCGTAGAAATGGAAAACAGGAATAACCGGCAATCCTACCAGTGCATCTAAATACTTCTCTGCTATAGTAGTATTTTCACTGGCTTCTGAGTAATTTTCAAACAAATAACAAAGTAAAATTTTATTCAAGTATGAGTAAAAAAATGCAGAATTATCATTTGCTTGCTGGTGCAATGGTAATCTTATCTGTTCGTCGTAGACCTCACCCTTGAGAAGGCAGGGGTTTTCACTTCTTCCGAGTAGATTTAAGACAGCCTGCCAATAGCTTTCTTGAAAATTCAGTGCTGTTTCTTGCTTAATTTTATAAACAGCATCTCTGTAATTTTCCATCTCTTTTTCAAGGGCAGTCAGTTCTTTAGCACTAAAATAAGCGCAATAGGAGTACGTTATTAGGCCAAAGGCAGCCCATTCTAAATCTCCCGTCTCCATTCCGCTAGAATAAGCCGACCTCAAAGGCTCTAATGTTTCTTTGAGATGATCTTTCCAATGTCTGGTAAATATATTTACTATGACAACTGTCTTGGCTTTGATTTCTTTAGCATTCAACTTTGACACTAAATTTAAAGCCAATTGACCGAACTGATAACCCGAATCAATATCTCCCACAACTCCGCAAAGTAGAAGACCATAATTGGCATAAGCAAAGGGAGACACGGAAGCATTACCATATTGGACGGATAAATCTACTTGTTTGCACACCGTCAAGGGCAACAGTGCAGGAGCAGCAAGGTATGTAGCAGCAAAGATACTTGACAAAAGTCTCATGGCTGCTAGTTTATAGGGATCGCTCATTTGAGGCAGATCAACTAAATCCTCAATTCGCTTCCCGTTTAAAATGGCCACAGTTTCTCCTAATGCC
>NZ_JAUBVJ010000230.1:0-1696 GCF_036702785.1 Microcoleus sp. AR_TQ3_B6
GGAGTATTGGTGAATTCAAAAGCGCCGATATCAACGATCGCACTTCCGTTACCATCACCATCTTGAGGGCGACTCACGCCGCGCTGATCCTCCGCTGGTGCGCCAATTGCAATCCCTGTATCAATTGCCGGACTTCCTGCCTGCAGCGGCCTGACTAAAGCGCCGTTAATGTTTTGCAAACGGCCGAGTAAGGGGTCTGCGATCGTAATACTTGCCGTCGCATTGTAATCGTTGAAGTTAGCGGTTTTTTTGATCGGCCACTGAAAATTGCCTCCTTGGTCGGTTAATTCGCTGCTGGTGTGCTGCTGAATGCCAAACGGGTTCCCGGACGTGTTATTGGCAAAAATCGTGTTTTTGACGGTGACAGGATTGCCCGCCGCCGCTGAGATAGCTCCGCCAACCCAGCCGGCGTAATTGTCGGCAATCGTGGTGTTGACAATGGTTGTGGGTCCATAAAGAGCCATTGCACCGCCGACATTGCTATAGCCATCAGCAGCAGTAGTAGTAACCTGGTTGCCAGAAAACGTGCTGTTGGTAATCGTGGTAGGTGCATCCACGACCCAAATGCCACCACCTTGACCGGGAGCTTTATTGTCAGCAAATGTGGTATTCGAGATGGTAAATCCCTGGTTGGCGCCGTTGTTCGCTTGCACCAAACCGCCGCCAATTCCGCCGTTACCGCCGGGAAGCGGCAGAATTTCGTTGTTTTGGAAGGTGCTGTCTGCAATACTTACGCTATCTTGGGTGCCGGTAAACAGATAAGCTGCTCCGCCTTCGCCTCGCCCTTTGTTGTCTTGAAATACACTTTTGGTGATCTTAATTGTGCCGGAAGCTTCGCTGGGATTGCTGGCTCGATCGGTGTAAAGTGCACCGCCGAAACCTCTTAAGAAATCATTGGGCTGACCAATGGCGAAAGTGGCTGCCGTGGTATCGTTGCCGATGAATCGCGAGTTGTCAATTGTTAGCTTACCTTGAAGGCTGTTAATTGCCCCGCCGTTAATTCCTTGGTTGTTGGTGAAGTCGCTGTTGGTGACTGTAAAAGTTTTGAAACTCAAAAAGCCGATCGCACCTGCAGCCCGTTCATCATTAGCTGCGGTGGCAACGTTGCCGTTGAATTTACTGTTGGTAACAGTCAGAGTATTGTTGAAATTAGCAAAAATTGCGCCACCGCCTTTATCGGCGACGTTGTTGTTGAACTGAACATTGTCTACTGTGAGGTTTACTTCGTCGGTTGTGCCGATCGCGCCCCCTCGATCGGTAGTTTTGCCGTTAGTAATAATGAGGTTTTTGACAGCAAAAGTGGTAGCAGTCGCAACGTTGGCATTGACAAAAAAGGCACGGGATGCGTTGTTACCGCTGATGGTTAAACCCGGTGCTGCGGCGCCGTCAATGGTAATGTTTTTGCCAACGGGAATATCGAGTTGACCGCTGGTGATGGTAATGGTTTGGCTGGCTAAACCTGGAGCGAAGGTAATGATATCGCCGCTCGCAGCAGAGGCGATCGCATCTCTCAAGGAACCGGGCCCGCTATCGTTATTGTTGGTAACGGTAACAGTCGCTAAAGTCCCTCGGTAATCCGCTATTGCCTGTGGATTAAGAGCTAAGGGCGTTTCAATATTCCCTTTGGCAAACTCCAAATTCCAGTTACCACCGCGGCCAGTGCGATCGCCAGATGCTGCAATATCAGCCCCCGTTA
>NZ_JAUBVJ010000231.1:0-1603 GCF_036702785.1 Microcoleus sp. AR_TQ3_B6
TGTTTGAGTTGCTCGTCACTAGCTGTAAATTTCGTCATGTTCTGACTTTATAATTGGAATACAAAAGCCGATCGCCCTTTTCGAGCGATCGTTTAATTTTAAACTTTTTCCTGAAAGGTGGCTGGAATAGCTTTTGAAATAGCTTGCAGTCGTGCGACTACATCCTTCAGAAATTTAGTGTCACTAGAGTCAAGAGAGTCGGCTGACTCTAATTTGTCTAATCTTTTCTTTATTTCTCCTGTCTCTCCAAAGAGCTGTTCAAAAGCCTGACGATGAATTAGAAGAATTTTCGGCTCTACCGAACCTAGTATGTAAAAAAGTTAATAATTTTTATAAAAATTAACTATAAAATCTAAAAATTAGGCGCTGGTAAAGCAATTATATATTGACTTACAGGGCTTTTTGTTATTTAATAAAATCAGAACTGAAAAAAATTAAAAAAAAACTTATACCTATGGCTTCCCATCCTCAACTTCATCTAATGACCAAACTCCTTAATATTGAGGGAGTGACAGTCAAAAGTTATCAGATTATTGAAAATATAGGAATCACAATTTGCTTAGATAACAACAAAAAAGCCATTTGTCCCGACTGTGGGAAGAAAACTGATAAACTCCATCAAAATCATTATTATGTAGTGAGGGATTTGCCGTTTGGAGAGCAAAAAGTATATTTACAAGTAAATCGCCGTCAGATGAGGTGTGAAGGTTGCCCAAAAAAATTTAGTGAAGACTTAGAATTTGTTAAAAAAACTAGAACCTATACAGAGAGGTTGAAAAAAAAGATTTTGTCAGAATTATTAGAAAGCGATGTCAAAAATGTGGCTCAAAGGAATGGAGTCAGCGAACAGGAAATAGAAACCATGTTAAAAGAATGGGTCAAGGAATTGAGCGGACAAAAACCATCGGGATTAAAAAGGCTAGGAATTGATGAAATAGCTCTAGTAAAAGGACAGAAAAATTATTGTGTGGTTTTAGTAGATATCGATAAAAAAATTATAGTAGGAATGCTCAAAAACCGAACTCAAGTAAACGTAAAAAAATACCTAGAAGCTTGGGGAGAAGAGGTTTTAGAGCAAATAGAAGCCTGCAGTATAGATATGTGGAAGCCTTATAAAAATGTCTCAGAAGATTTAATGCCACAAGCAGAAGTTGTGGCCGATAGATTTCATGTTATGAAGCAAGTAAATGAAGAATTAGATGGAGCTAGAAAAAAGATTAAGAAAGCAGCCGAAGCCTTAAAAAATAACGCGGAAAAAGCTCGAATACTCTCGGGAATAAAAAACAGTAAATATGTCTTACTAAAAAATGAAGATCACCTCACTGAAATCGAAAAATCTAAGTTAGAATCAGTCAAAAAAGTGGCTCCTACCTTACAAAAAATGCATCAAATGAAAGAAGAGTTTAGACAAATTTTTGACTCCCCCAAAGATTGGGTAGAAGGATTATTGAGTTTAAGTGATTGGTTAAAAGATGCAATTTCCGTTTTCCCCAAAAGCTGTGGGACAATTATTAGGTGGATTGGAGAAATTATTGCGTATTTTGATCGGAGGACTACTCAAGGAGTTGTGGAAGGAATTAATAACAAATTAAAGCTCATCAAA
>NZ_JAUBVJ010000232.1:0-1557 GCF_036702785.1 Microcoleus sp. AR_TQ3_B6
TCGATAAAACAAAGTTGGCAAACTACCAAAAAAAGTTCCACCAATAAATTGAACAACACCTTTGGGCTGCGGATGAACAGCGACCCAACTAAAAGAAATCGGCTGAAATTTAAATGAGTTCGACATTTGAATAAAGCTCAGTGAGTGTATAAGTGGGCGTAATTAAACGTAAGTAAACCTAAGGTGGGCATTGCCCACCCTACAGTTACTTACCCTTTAACAGTTCTAGATGCTAGACATTCTAACAGGAATCTCTAATTTCTCCATCACTGTATTTAGGTCGTTCAAATTGGTCTGACTGGCATCGAGTTCGGCTAGCAGTTGCACTAGCATTAGAGCTTTTTCTGAATTGTCGGCTCCCAAACTAGGCAAGTCCAAAGTACCGTTGCGGAACTGTTCCAAAATCGGATCGAGAATTGGCGGATCGATGATGATTGGTCGGCCTGGTTCAACAGTAATTTCGTTCAAGGCTTTTCCACTGGCGATCGCCAAAGTGTAATTGATTTGATCGAAGTCTAGTGCAGTATTAGGTACTGATGGGAAACCATTCGGCAAGAAAGTACCGCGAATTTCGGGATTCAATAATACCTTGACTTGTCTTAGGAATGGAGGCCTTATTACTCGGCCATGGAGCGGAAATAGTGAGACATATCCGCGCACTTCTAACAAACCTGGAGTCAGAACGTCTGGCAGTTTAGGCAACAATTCAACAGATGCAGTTTTGTGAGCGGGTATTGTGAAAAATCCTTGATATACCTCAGGTCTCGCCGGCTGCTGAGTCAGAGGTATAGTGGTGTTAGCGCCTTCCACGTCAACAATTAAGACAGCGTTGTTGAGCAAGATTTTATTCGGATTTGCCGGCACGGGTAAGCTGATTTTAAACTCAATCCGATATTGCACGCTGATCGCTTCGAGATTGGAGATGGTGAGAAAGTATCCCTGAACGACTCGGCGAGCCACTGGGATGAGTGCTGGAGGGATGCCAACCACAGGTGCGATTGGTGCGGTGAGGATTTCAAAGGTGGAAATTTCCATGTTGTTTTCAGAGTAATTTAACTTTTTGGGCTCGGAAAAATTTGTTTGTGTTTTTCCGTTGCTATATCTATGAATAACTGCCCGTCGCGGTTGGTTAACAGTCGCTTTTTCTGGTGACACTCATTAGAGTTAACTCAAGTGAGTGTCGCTCGAGCGTGGGACTTGACAATTGAAAAATTTTTGTTAAAGCGCACAGGAACACGGCTCGGGACTTTAATTTATCCTCGTGTATCTGAAGATGAGAATAAAATATCGAATCGATCATCAGCCCGATCGCACATTAATCTGTTTAGCAATAATTTATGCCAATCAAGGGGAAGTAGCCAAGGCGATCGCATTTTATCAAGAATCTCTCGAACTTCAAGAAAAGATTGGGAATGTTCCAGGAAAAGCTGCTACTTTGCACTGTCTAGCTATAATTTATGCGACTCAAGGGGATGTAGCAAAGGCGATCGCATTTTATCAACAATCTCTCGAACTTAAGGAACAGATTGGCGATGCTCGAGGGAAAGCTGCTACTTT
>NZ_JAUBVJ010000233.1:0-1496 GCF_036702785.1 Microcoleus sp. AR_TQ3_B6
GCACCCAGTAGCGGGATAGTTAATTTTGACACCACAGGCAGTGATTTCGATACTTACTTGCCCGATAGAAAAGGGCACAAATGCCCTTTTCTATCCCCACTATTCTTTTATCAATAGAAGGGTTAATCTATCATGCCTACAGATTTTAGACCGGATCGTGTAATAGTCAAACTGAAACAGACGGTGTCTGCAAGTGACATTAACACCTTGCAGGCAGAAGTCGGAGTCACAAAAGTCACCAAAGCCGAACAATTTAATATTGACATTTGGGACGTTCCAGCAGGAAACGTAGAAGAAATAATATCCGCTTATGCAGATGATCCGCGCGTTGAATACATAGAGCCGGATTATGAGATCACCGTTGATGATGTCGAAAAAACGAGTCCTACTCAAGAAAATTTAGGAGTAATTACACCGCAAACCACAACTCCCAACGATCCTAGCTATCCCCTATTATGGGGACTCAACAACACAGGTCAAAGTGGGGGAACCCCCGATGCAGACATCGATGCCCCCGAAGCGTGGGATATTCAAACGGGCAACCCAAACCAAGTTATCGGCGTTATTGATACAGGAGTTGATTACAACCATCCCGACTTAGTGGGCAATATCTGGACAAATCCAGGGGAAATCGCCGGAGATGGCATCGATAACGACAGTAACGGATATATTGATGATGTTCGCGGCTGGGACTTTGCCTATAACGACAATGACCCGATGGATGTGCGAAGCCATGGCACCCATGTTGCGGGAACCATTGCCGGAAAAGGCAATAACGGCGTTGGTGTGACCGGGGTGGCCTGGAATGCCAAGATTATGCCACTTAAGTTTTTAAATGATAGTGGTTCTGGCGACACATCTAATGCGATTTTGGCACTTAATTATGCTACGGCCAAGGGCGTCAAACTTACTAATAACTCTTGGGGTGGGGGAGGCTACAGTCAAGGCCTATACGATGCTATCAATACCGCCGGACAACAGGGAGCTTTATTTATTGCTGCAGCGGGTAATGAGACCAACAATAATGACATAACGCCTGCTTATCCTGCCAGCTACAATCTACCTAATATTATCTCTGTTGCCTCAACTGACCATAACGATGCACTCTCAAGTTTCTCCAACTATGGACTCACCAGTGTGGATTTAGGAGCCCCCGGTTCTAATATTTATAGCACCACACCCGGAGGAAATTATGGCTATAAGTCTGGGACATCCATGGCATCTCCCCATGTCACCGGCGGGGCGGCGTTGGTGTGGTCTCAACATCCGACTTGGACAGCACAGCAAGTTAAAAACCAGCTGCTGCAAACAACGGATCCTAAACCTGCTTTGACTGGTACGACGGTTTCAGGGGGTCGGTTGAACATTAACAATGCTTTGGGGGGCTCTACCCCACCACCACCACCACCACCACCACCACCACCACCATTGGTTCCCAATGATAACTTTGTCCAGCGGATTGTGCTAAGTGGCCTACCTGTGAGTACAACAGGCAC
>NZ_JAUBVJ010000234.1:0-1416 GCF_036702785.1 Microcoleus sp. AR_TQ3_B6
TGCAGATTTAATAAGTTCCACAGATTCCTATGTGATCGCGATGCTGATTGAGTTATCGAGAGGAACTAATTTCGATTATCGGATTTGGTTTGAACGAATGCTGGAAGTATTTCCAACTATTTCAGATCCCCGCCACTTTGTTCTATCAATTAATGCTTTACTCAATGACCAATGGGTTGTGCCTTGGTGATGCGATCGCAAATTCCTTTTGTGCTAGGGACGGGGTTCGCCAGCAATCAAGTGCGATCAAATTATTATCGATAGTTTCACAAGAAAGGGCGCTCAGAGTTCGGTACAATTTCCTTTGGGGCTATTAACTTTCCCTGGCGAGTAGTTTTGTGCGCTCTCTCTGATTCAAAACGGTGTGTCGGTTGAAAACACCCGGTTGGGTAATACATTAAAAAATGCCATCAATGAATTAGGTGGTAGACCCTCAAGTTGGAAGACAGGTGAGATTCTCAACAAAAGATGGATAGAAGTAACAATTTCTTATTAGAACAACTAAAGCAAGCTTGCTGGCAACGAACCGACGGCTACTGGCAACTGCTGGCAACTGCTGCTGGACATGAAGAAAGTATCCGCCAGATACTAGAAAGCCTGGATGTTAATGAGTTGCGACTAGATACTATGAAAGCTTTGCCAGCCAGCTTAGTTGGAGATAAAATTATGGCTCTTTGTGTTTCCCGACCTCAACTGCTTGGTGATTTGTTGAGTCAGTGGGAACAGGAACCTCTGACTGGCAATCCTTATGTAGATGCTGGGTGCTTAACAGCAGCTATTGACAAAGGACGCAGGTTTCTTACTGTTGTAAAATTAGACCCGGATGCAGAACCTTGGAGCTGGGAGGAACCATTCAAAAATGAACCTTTTAGAATCATGGGCAATTCTGAATACATTCGCTTTTTAGCTAGTCGTCCGTTAGTCAATAAAAAGTTGACTCTAGAAAACATGGAAAATTGCATCGAGCGTGGTAAAGGTCTTCTTAAAACATTGCGAACGCAAGAAGTACAAATAGATGAATCTGTATTCCATCGCTATGCAGATTTAATAAGTTCCACAGACCCCTATGTGATCGCGATGCTGATTGAGTTATCGAGAGGAATTAATTTCGATTCTCGGATTTGGTTTGAACGGATGCTGGAAGTATTTCCAACTATTTCAGATCCCCTCTATCTAACTCTATCAACCTATACTTTACTCAATGAGCAATGGGTTGTGCCTTGGTGATGCGATCGCAACTTCCTTTTGTGCTATCGACGGGGTTCGCCAGCAATGAAGTGCGCTCTAATTATTATCGATAGTTTCACAAGGAAGGGCGCTCAGAGTTCGGTACAATTTCCTTATACCAATTTTCAAAAATCATGCAACAGTAGCTAGGGCTGACAAAATGTAATCCCATCCAGTTATAGATGCTAT
>NZ_JAUBVJ010000235.1:0-1386 GCF_036702785.1 Microcoleus sp. AR_TQ3_B6
AGGAAAATCAGTCAAAAAAATGGGAGTGCAAAAATATGTAGCTCGTCCCAAACAACCCAAACATATTTATCGTTCGCACAGTACATTTCAAGTGGGTATGCGGGCGGAAAATTGGGTAAGTTTTATAGATATTTGTCAAAAAGAAGTTAGGAAATATATTAGTTTATACCCGAATAAACGGTCTAATTATCAACGAGGTAAAAGCGCGGCAAAGCTTATCCGAACTGTTGTATTGTAGCGATTTTTGTCACCCTTTAAGGTATTTTTCTAATATTTGCTGGTTGGTTATTTCGTTTTTATATAAGATGTTTGTTGCCAGTAGAAATCTCCCTGCTTTGATTTTTTCTGCTGATATTATTTCGGATCTCGTTTCTATTTTACCGCTTATTTGATAGGATACTGTGTCTATATTACTAGCTTTGTTGATGGTTTGTTTGGGTTTTTTATGGCTTTTTTCGTAACTGCTCACCGCAACTGCGTTGCGATATCGCCAATAATATCAGCGATAGCTACGCACTCGAGTTGTAGATGGTATTCCAAAAAAACTTGCCACAAGCAAGAAGGAAGTTTGTGGAACACTGGTTGATTCAATTTATTTCAACGAAAAGTTCAGTTGAATTGTAAGCCGGGAGGACTACGACCAGAAGACAGACAGTAACTCGTACAATTGTGCGATCGCTTCCCCACCTTGCAGCCGGACTGTTTCTAAAAAGCTAAACATTTGGGCTACTAATTGAGCGCCCCAATCACTTCGCGCTCCTCCAGTTACTTTCCGATGCACGACCACGCTTGCGTAAAGCTCGTTCAGCATCATTGTTGTCGGGTTTAACTTCTGGATGGTCTAAAAAAGTAAACCATTCTCTCCAATGACGTTGAATCCGGTTGGCTAATCGTTGGGCATCGGCCGGCCATCCTGTAACTGGTGGATTGTGCAAAACAGCTTGCAGTTGAGCTTCAATTACCGGACGATTACGAGCGATTAGAAGTTGACTCAATTTCCCCAGATGATAGTCCCGGTACCAGGTTCTGGCAGTGGTTAAAATCTCACCCACGGCTGAGGCAAACAAACGATTACCTTCAAACCGACTCAGCTTGAGTGCTTCCAAATCACGTTCCAAATGGGTTAAACATTTCTGTTTCGCCGCTGCCGACTGGGGGTTATAAGCACTAATACCAGTTTCATAAAATAGTGCTAAAGTTAGTAGAAGTGCATTTTGCAATTTAGTAGCCAAATAGAGGTCAAAATAATGTCAGGAGTTGCCAAGATTGTAGTTCGAGAAACCGCAGCAGAACTGAAAACTTTGCTGGGTCGAGAGAAAGATGCTGTGCGCCACGAAAAACTGCTGATTCTGTATTGGCTCAAAACCAAAACAGTGGATAGTGTAT
>NZ_JAUBVJ010000236.1:0-1350 GCF_036702785.1 Microcoleus sp. AR_TQ3_B6
GAAATGGGTTTTGCCCGGGAAGTCGCCCACCGGATATTGTTTCTCGATGGCGGAAAGGTGGCCCAAGATGTGCCGCCCCAGGAGTTTTTTAGCAATCCGAAGTGCGATCGCGCCCAGCAATTTCTGGAAAAAATGCTTTAATTCATATATAGCAATCCTCGCATCAGTTTCAATAACTTCTAGGCTAAACGCCTCTTAATCAATGTCACTCTTGCTCTGCCTCGACGGAGAACATCGAGGCTCTTCCTCCGGATCTGCGTTACCAGGAAGAGCCTGGTAACGAGTAGAATCATTTAGGATTGCTATAAGAGTTAGAGTTTTTAACCGCAGAGGACACAGAGGACACAGAGGCAAGAGGAGAAAGAGAAAGTTGGGCTAGGGTGCGTCAGGTTGGAGATGCTCGAGCGGCACAAAAAGTCGAGGAAGGGGACAGGGTTTGTTGCCGATCTGCATCCGTGGTGAGCCTGTTTAAATGAAACTGAAATCACTGGCGCTGATTCCGATAGCAGAAAGTCCGTTTAAAGCAGCTATAATTTCTCCTGTTTCCTTAAACTGAATCAATGTTGCACCGCTATTTTCAGTAAGAGTTAATTGCTCGAATGTCAAGCCATTAGCTAGCATCAGCAAATCTTTTCCAGCTTCAAAATCGGCAATAATATCGATACCAGAATTGGCAGACAGTAAAAAGCGATCGCTCCCAGCACCTCCAATTAAACAATCATCCCCCAAACCGCCAACCAAAGTATCATTTCCCTCGCACCCGTCTAGCAAATCATTGCCAGCACCTCCAGTCAGACAATCATTGCCAGCACCTCCGCAGAGGGTATCATTACCATAATTGCCGTAGAGAGAATCCTCGCCTTCACTGCCGAAGATTATATCATTTCCCTTGCCTCCAAATGCGATATCGCTGCCTTGGCCGCCGTCGAGAAAATCAGCAGCTTCACCGCCAAAAATTAAGTCGTCGTCTTCTTTACCATTTATTGAATCATTGCCGCGATTTCCGAAGATGATATCTTCGCCTTCAGCGCCCACACTGATGTCATTGCCATTGCCGCCAAAAAGGATATCATCTTTCTTGCTACCCTCAATAAAATCATTGCCTCGGTTGCCGTAAAGGATGTCGTTTGCTTCACCGCCGTAGAGGGTATCGTCGCCTTTTTCCGCATCGAAAATATTCCGATTTGGACTGCCGTAGAAAGCATCATTTTCTGGCCTACCAAACACAATTGCACCGCTACCATTGCCGTTGATAATATTGTCAGCTTGGTTTGGGCGATCGAGATTTGGATACTCAATATTATGGCAAATGCAATCAGTATCACTTGCTGGTGTAACAACGGGTACTGA
>NZ_JAUBVJ010000237.1:0-1339 GCF_036702785.1 Microcoleus sp. AR_TQ3_B6
TGCTTAATTTCTTGTGCCGATAAATGCCAGTTTTGGCTAATGACTTCACACATCTGCTCAACACCATACTGTTTTTTCTTAATGTCTTGTGCTTCAGGAATACCATCGGTATATAGCACTATACCATCTCCTAGCTGTAGCTCAAGTGAAACGTGACTGATGAACTCAGCAATGTCATCGTCAAGGGCGATGGGGAAGCCTAAATCCATGGTGTCGATACGTTCTACCTCTCCACCGTTTCGCACAATGATTGTTTCTTCATGTTGTCCACTGATGCTGACCCATCCTTCGCAGTAATTTAAAATCGCTAGGGTAAGAATTTTCTCGGAATTCATGCGCTGCACGTTTTTGTAAAGGGTGCGGTTGAGCGCATCTAAAAACCGCACCGGATCAGTTTCGCGGATTTCCTTAAGGGTACGGACTGCCGTTTGCGCCATCAGCATCAGGATGCCGCTTTCGAGTCCATGTCCAGTAACATCGCCGATGCCAAGAGTGACAACGCCATCGGTGTTTAAAACATCATAGTAGTCGCCGCCGACTTCATCGGCAGCCTGCATATATGCGGCAATATCGAGCCCGTCAATTTTCAGTTCCTCAGCGTTTGGCAGAATCATCTGCTGCATTTGACGCACGATATCTAATTCAGCACCCATGCGAAGATTTTCTTGCTTGAGTCTCTCGTTGAGGGTAATAATTTCGTGATTGGCACTTGCCAGTTCTGCCGTGCGTTGTTTGACTTTATCTTCTAAGGTTTCAAACAATTCCTTGAGTTGGTCTGCCATACGGTTGAAGGAGTTTCCCAGCTTATCAAGTTCAACGAGGCGAGTGTGTTTAACGTATTGCTTCAAGTTGCCATCTGCCATGTCTTCTGAGGCTTGGGTAATCCGCTCAATGGGGCGGGTAATCCAACCAGCGGTGAGAACACCGATCACCAGCGCCATCATCAACGCTACCAGAGACAACCCTATTGTGCTACGAGTATTAGCATTGATTTGACCCATGAAGTCGGATTCTGGAACTACAGTCACGATTAGCCAGTTCAAGCCAAACTCGTCGTGCCAAGGATGAACACGGACAAAGTGACGTTGTCCTTTAATTTGAAAGTTCAACGTTTCCCTTTTTGTAATTCGCTGAAAATTACTAAACCGATTTTTTAGAGTTTGAGCAGTGCTTTGAATTAACGGCTCATTAATATTTAACGCATTAAAGCGTTTGGTCTTACCATTTACTTGGGCAAAAGAGGGTTGAGAACTAGAATTGGCGATTAACTGCCCATCTCGTTCCATGACAAAGACTCGTCCTGATGAGCTAACGTTTAACGGGCGCAAAAAGTTCGTAA
>NZ_JAUBVJ010000238.1:0-1327 GCF_036702785.1 Microcoleus sp. AR_TQ3_B6
TTCCTTCTTCCTTCTTCCTTCTTCCTTCTTCCTTCTTCCTTCTTCCTTCTTCCTTCTTCCTTCTTCCTTCTTCCTTCAGAAGCCTTCCACATTGTCAGACAATAGAAAGCAAAAGTAATCGCCGCAGTGAGGGGATAGTCGAGCAAAAATTGCAAGCGGAACCGATAAAGTCCCGGTAACAAAACGCAAATTGCAGCGGCCCACAAACCGACTTGCCGGTTAAATAATTGGACGCCCAGACTGTAGACTGAGGCGAGGAGAATTGCACTAAATAATAAATGAACGAGGGTTGCCCGATCGCCCCCGGTACCAAAAACCTGAAGAAACGGAACCGTTAAGATATACACCAAGGGCGGAATTTTCGTCGAAAGCAGCCAGAAGTTTGTCCACCACTCGCCGGAAAACCACTGAGGATGCTGCAACGCCTGCAAGTAATTCAGGGTGCTAGTCAGGTATTCTGCTTGATCCCAGGCGGGGACAGATCGATCGAGGGCAAACCAGAGGCGATCGCTAATTGCCCCCAGCAGCCAAATTATGCCCAAGACAAGCAGACTCTTACTTCCGCTGTCCCGATGTTGCTGTGCCATTGCGATTCTTGGATTTTAGGTTGCAGCTTTTAGCTTACAGGCGGGCGGTTCCGGGCGATCGAAAAATTAATTGAGAAAAGTGCTTGCTAAATTCTGTATGTATCTGCTAAGGTAGTTAAGCGCGAAAAAACAAGCCGGGATAGCTCAGTTGGTAGAGCAGTGGACTGAAAATCCACGTGTCACGAGTTCAAGTCTCGTTCCTGGCATCGCAAAGCCCTCACAAAGTTGAGGGCTTTTTTTTGTCTCGGCACTTCCTCCTCGGAGAATCCAGATATTTCTGCCTTTTTTCTAATTAACACTCATAGTGTGTAGATTTAAAGCGTTTTTTCAAGTTAACACTCATAGTGTGTAGATGTGAAACACTTATAAGCTTTATATTTTTGGCGTGATATAAAATTATCAGCTTAAAATATTTGGCGAACAGGTTCGGAAATTGAGAAAATCTAGGGGGCTAAGCCAAGAGGAGTTAGCTGAACTAGCACAACTACATCGAAATTACATTGGCGGCATTGAACGTGGCGAGAGAAATGTTGCATTTCTGAATATTGTGCGTCTAGCTAAAGCTTTGGGAGTATCGCTAAGCGAATTGTTGGAGGGGATAGGGTAAATGACTTCACCTTATGCGGGGCTTGCCACAAAAGATTGGGCAGAAAAAACCAGGGAACTAATACCATTTTGCCAAATAAGTGCTACAATGCCAGAAAAATAAGGGATATTTTATGAAGGTCAACTATCAAGAA
>NZ_JAUBVJ010000239.1:0-1285 GCF_036702785.1 Microcoleus sp. AR_TQ3_B6
GTAACTTGGTCACACTTGATGCCAAAACCTACACCTTTGATGTCACGCCTAATGCTGATGGTAATGTCACCGTTGATGTACTTGCGGGTAAAGCCACTGATACGGCGGGTAATAACAATACGGCGGCCACTCGGTTAACTCGTACCGCTGATATTACCGCACCTAATGTCACCTTAACCTCAAATTCAGCAACAACAGTCAACGCACCATTTAGCGTCACAGCAACATTCAGCGAAAATGTCACCGGCTTTGATAATAATAATGATATTACCGTCACCAATGCAACTGTCGGTAACTTGGTCACACTTGATGCCAAAACCTACACCTTTGATGTCACGCCTAATGCTGATGGTAATGTCACCGTTGATTTACTTGCGGCTAAAGCCACTGATACTGCGAGTAATAACAATACCGCTGCAACTCAACTGGTTCGTACTGCTGATGTTACGGCACCAACTGCTAGCTTGGGTGGAGTTTCTAACATTACTAACTCTGGTGGTACAAGTCAGACATTGACAGTTACTTTCAGTGATAGTAGTGGAATTGATGTTAGCAGTTTAGATAATTCTGACCTGGTAGTAAATTGGTCAGGTGGTGCTATTGGTGCGGAGTTTGTCAGGGTGGATACTAATAGTAACGGTACCACTCGCACGGCAAATTATTCGCTGACTCCGCCTGGGGGAAGTTGGGATGATACAGATAATGGCAGTTACGCTGTTAATTTGCAACCATCGCAAGTAAAAGATACTTTGGGCAATCAAGTTGTAGGTAGCAATTTAGGCAGTTTTACTGTTAACATTGCCACGCCAACACCCACTCCCACGCCAACACCGACTCCCACGCCAACACCGACTCCCACACCAACACCGACTCCCACGCCAACACCGACTCCCACGCCAACACCGACTCCCACGCCGACTCGGACTCCCACGCCGACTCCGATTCCCACGCCAACCCCAACACCGACTCCTACGCCAACACCGACTTTCACGCCGACTCCGATTCCCACACCAACACCGACTTTCACGCCAACACCGACTCCCACGCCGACTCCGACACCGACTCTTACGCCAACACCGACTTTCACGCCGACTCCGATTCCCACACCAACACCGACTTTCACGCCGACTCCGACTCCCACGCTGACTCCGACACCGACTCTTACGCCGACTCCGATTCCCACACCAACACCGACTCCCACGCCAACGCCGACTCCCACGCCGACTCCAGGTACTCCGGCTGTCCTTTTCCTGGAACCACTTGGCAGTACCGACGTACTCGAAAG
>NZ_JAUBVJ010000240.1:0-1242 GCF_036702785.1 Microcoleus sp. AR_TQ3_B6
CAACGAGTTTTTTCCGAACGTCGGCAGGTGCAAGCTCGGCATTGGGTTTTTGCCAAGGCTGGCCTGCGGGCATGAACCACACTTCATCGGCCATGCACTGTGCTTGGGCTGAACGAGCCATTTGCAAATGCCCCATGTGGATGGGGTTGAACGTGCCGCCGATGATGCAGATTTGCCGTGTGGGCATGGAGTGGTGTTGGAAGTAACAATTGCCCTTAGTTTACCTCAGGGCTTAGTTGGCTTTGTTCATGGGGTTAGGTGTTTGAACCTCGCGCAAGGCACTTGCCGCCTCTTGCCAATTGGAAATGTTGGCAATTGTGGGGGATGTGTCTTTGAATATCGACTCGAGTAAATTAAGTTTACCTTGCGAAAGTTGGGAGTAAATTGCCCGTGTTTCAAGTTGAATTTGGGATGGAAGAAGTAGCGCCAAGCCCGATTTAACCGGGTCAATCGGAGTTTCTGGACTCTCGCTGGTGTAAGAATTTAAATCAAGGATGGTTGAAATTAGCGCAAGCCTACTATGGCCAAGACAGGCTTGCTCAGCCTGATGGCGGAAGTGGGAAAGAGCACTGTGCAGTTCTTTAAGGGTGACTTTTGTCTCTAGCAGTTGAGAGACTGGAAGTGTTATTTTATTTATAGCAGCTTTTTGGGTATCACAACGTCTTAGTGCGTCCTCGTAAGCCACGGTTGCTTCGGATAGCTGGTTTGTTAGGTAGGTTTTTACTTGATCGGCAGCTATAGCGTGGGTTGAGATTGCTGTCAGCATAGTAAATATGCAAATGAACCTAGTCTGCACGACAACCTCCGTAAATATTTTGCCAAAAAATCGCATGGTTTCGATCGTAGTTTAGCTGGTAGTGTTCCCACATCAGCAATGCGTCAGTTTGAATACTTCGCTTCAGTATTTTCGGGATTTGATTCATGGCGTGCGCCCACAACTCCCAATCTGTGTTGTAAATGTTGTAAGTAACCTCAGCGACACTGGCTTTGAAAAATATCGAATAGAACACAGAGCTACCAAGAATGACCGCCAGGGCTGTTGAAGCTTCTTTGCGGGTAGTAATCAGTTGGAGAGCTTTTCGCGAACGGCTATCGGGAGTGAAGTTCTGAAGTATTTCGCAGGTTTGCATTTTCCGGGCCAGAAATTGTGTAAACCGGCAAACTAGCAAATTTTATTTGAAGTTGATAAACAGTCACTCGGGTCACCTCGGACTTTGTCGGTGCCGGAGTTGGATAATTGAG
>NZ_JAUBVJ010000241.1:0-1236 GCF_036702785.1 Microcoleus sp. AR_TQ3_B6
CCCTTTGGCAAACTCCAAATTCCAGTTACCACCGCGGCCAGTGCGATCGCCAGATGCTGCAATATCAGCCCCCGTTAACTCCCCCAGGCGATCGACAAAATCGCTCCCCGAACCCGCAGCAACATCGCAACCGTAAAGCAGGATATCAGCTTTTTCGCTCAGTGCATTTCGCCACCCTTGCAACAGATTTTCATAGGGCGGCAAATTATCCCTATTCAACGTCGCAGAACCAAGCTGCAAGCTGCCAGAACTGCCGTGAGAAAAAATGTGAACTTGGTCTACAGTTCCTCCCGCAGCAGCGATTGTTTGCAGTTTTGCAGTAATTTGCTCGACTCCGTTGCCATTTTTATCTAATATGATTGTCTCGGTACCGGGAAGTATGCCGCCCGCCAGACTTTGATAGTCATCTAAGCCGGAATCAATGAAGACAAGAGATTTAGGAAGAGAATTGCGGATAACAGATTGTGAATCTATACTGGCAAAAACTGAACTCATTTTGCATACCCATGAGAATGTTTAATATTTGCTGTAGATTCACCTGGTCAGAAGGTTAGAGATGCGGTTGGCAGCAAGCACAATGAAGACCTCAGCAATCGAGCTGGGGAATTCTAATTAAGGAGAAAAGTTTGTTGTTCTGCATTATTGAAATCCGTACTTCTATCCGGAGGCAGGTTTTGAGCTGTTGCGACTGCGAGTTTGATAGCGATTAACGGCAGATGATGTAATGTAAACAGTCGGGAACGCAGAAACTTTATATTGCAAGTTGGGAAGGCGCACCTTACCGATATAAGTAGCGCCTCAAATTTTATTTTTTCAAATTCAATTAATCAAAGATATCGGCGGCTCCGAATTTCTAATAATTGCTCTAGCTAGGGCTTTATACATTCGCCTTACCTAAAACCCGGAAATCTAGAGCAAAGCTTGGTTAATTTTCAGGCGGGGTGACAACCCCGCCAGAACCCAGATAGCGTCAGGTGTTGACCTACTTGTGGTCAAAAAAATATAGGAATAATGGAATTTACGTTACCAACGACCTATCAAAAAATATGCTACCGCAATTGGATCGGACGCATCTCCAACAACACTTAACTCCTGCTCAGTTTTGAGTATGAGGCATCTTGCTCAATCTCCTGCAATCCTCCAGGCAAGTGAAGTTAGAGCGATTAGCCTCTGCGTTTCCCTACCCCATTACCGCGCCGCTTTCGGCGTCGTCCATGACAGAGGTTCTTGAATTTG
>NZ_JAUBVJ010000242.1:0-1215 GCF_036702785.1 Microcoleus sp. AR_TQ3_B6
CCTCAAGCACGGGGTGTCGCAAAACGACATCGTCTTTGGACATTTGGATGAGATGGCTCTGTTATTGGCAGACCCATTTGTTATTAACAAATAAACTACTTCTCATCCTTTCGTAAAAGCTCATCATTACAAATCAATGCGATGAAGAGTTTTTATGAAAGAACAATCCAATAATAGTTTACTTTATGAATTAATGCAAACCTTGATTAGATCGAAGTCAAAACCTCCAAAAACGTTAAATTTGGTGGGATTGCTCTAAGCGCATGAAATTCCAACTCACCGGACCGGTTAATCACTACAATTCATCAAAATGAATTAAATCACCGGGTTAGCGCGCATGGACAGCACCTTACAAGACTCACTAATTTCGCTTCGCCGGATTATTCGCGCGACAGAATCGGGCGCCCGAGAACTGGCCAAAAAAGCAGACATGGCCACCTCTGAGCTGTTGACATTGCAATCAGTGGCCGACAACCCTGGCATCTCCCCCGGTGAGCTGGCCAAGTCGCTCAGCCTGTCTCCTGTTACCTCTACAGTGATTCTGCAAAAACTGGAAAGCCGTGGCTTGATCGAGAAAATTCGCAGCACTGTGGACAAACGCAGACTTGAAGTCGTGCTGACAGAAAAGGGCAAACACGAAGTCAACGATGCTCCTTCCAGCCTGCAAACCCGCTTCGCTGAGCGCTTCGGACAACTCCAAAACTGGGAACAACATTTGATTGCGTCGGTGCTGGGGCGGGTGACCACCCTGCTGGGCGCAGAGGCCATCGACGCCTCGCCCATTCTCGATGTGGGCGAGATTGACAAGGCTGTCAAATAAGAATTGACTTATTGTTTAATATTTTTAATAATTGTTTCTAATTTACAACAATTAACACTTTCTGGGTTTGACCGGTTTACATGTTTGATTTAAGCGCATTTTTTAGACGTAACAGGAAAGTATTGTGGTTCGTCATTGCAGCATTCATGGGAACCTTCATTTCAATACAAATCAGCAAAGCCTTGGCCACGCGCGATTCCAACTACGGCGAGATCGCGGAATGCACCTACGTGCACCAGGCTCCCGAGCTTCAAACCCCAGCCAATCCACAAAAGCTGAGCAGCACCTACTGCCCAACGAAAGGCTGATCATTTGAAGTCACAGTGTTGCAACCAACACCTGGTTTTTCCCGGTTTTCTTGGCCTGGTACATCACTTGGTCGGCCCGGGCCAACA
>NZ_JAUBVJ010000243.1:0-1196 GCF_036702785.1 Microcoleus sp. AR_TQ3_B6
TTAAGCTATAGTAAATAGAGGAGGTGATGCAAGTGTTTAGTCTGACATACGAATACAAACTCAAACCCACATCAGCGCAAGTTGCCCGATTTGAAGACTGGCTCGAACAATGTCGGCGCGTCTACAACTATGCATTAGCCGAGCGCAAAGATTGGTTTAAATCTCGTAGCTGTCAGATAAATGCTTGTTCTCTCCAGTCCGAATACATCATTCCAGCACAAACCAAACGCCCTACTTATGCCAGTCAATGCCAGACATTAACAGCCTATAGGAAAACTTCTGGGAACCTACAGCGAGTGCAATCTCAAGTTCTACAACAGGCGCTTCGTCGGTTAGAACAAGCATTCGTCAGCATGTGGGAGCAAGGACATGGTTTCCCTCGATTCAAGAAGAGTGGAACCATGCGCTCTTTCGTTTTTCCTCAAGTTGGGATAGATGCCGTAAGAGATGGCGCTATCAAGCTACCTTTAATTGGCTGGATCAAGTTCCGCCAATCGCGTTCTATTCCTGATGGCGCAAAGCTAAAACAGGTTCGGATAGTCAGACGTGCTAGCGGATGGTTTGCCATGTTGACATTGCAGTGGGATGTATCCGTTCCAGATGTCATGCCACATGGCGAAGCGCTGGGAGTAGACGTTGGAATTAGTCACTTGGCTGCGGTTTCTAATGGTAAGTTGTTCCCCAATCCCAGACCTTTCGAGAAGCTCGAACGCAAGCTTAGATTACTGCAACAGAGAGTACCCTTGAAAAGTTAAGGGGTCGAATAACCGCAAGAAAGCGCAAGTTAAAGTCAGCAAACTGCACGAACGAATTGCAAATACTCGGAAAAACTACTACTGGCTCATAGCTCACAATCTCTGCGATTGGGCGGGGATGATATTTGTGGAAGATTTGAAACTCAAAGGTCTAGTGCGAGGCTTCTTGGGGAAGCACTGCTTAGACGCTGGATGGGGACAATTTTTTCAAGTATTAGAGCAGTGCTGTGGCAAACGCGGAGTGTTCTTTCTTAAGGTTGACAGCAAGAAAACCAGTCAGATATGTCCTAACTGCTTAGTCGAGACGGGCAAGAAAGAGCTATCCGAGCGTATTCATTCGTGCCAACATTGCGGCTATAGGACGGATAGAGACGTTGCAGCCGCTCAAGTAGTTCTGATTCGAGGACTTGCAGCCGTGGGACACACGGTCAAGATGCTTTC
>NZ_JAUBVJ010000244.1:0-1154 GCF_036702785.1 Microcoleus sp. AR_TQ3_B6
GTGACTTGTGTGTTTGGATGTCAACAAGTTTTAATCAAACCTGACAAAAAATTGAAAGCGGTTCTAGAATATATTTGCGGGGAATCAAATAAATTACACAATTGTGCAGTTTACTACGCTCGTCAAATATTTTTTAAAGCTCATATTTACGTCCGTCCGTTTGACGTAATCAATGCGTTAAAGGGTAATCCTCATTACGGGGCTTTATGCGCTCAAGCTGCAGGGCGAACTTGTGGTGCTGTCGGTGAGTCGGTAAAATCTTTCAAAGGACTGATAAAGTTATTTCGGGAAGGCCAGCTTGAGCGAGCGCCAAAATTTCCTTCTTACCGTACTTCTGGCGGGCTTCATTTAATTGCTTATCCGAAGCAAGCGCTTGGAAAAAAGTTAATTGATGGTCAAATCTCAATCCCTCTCGGACAAAAAGTAAAAGCTTGGTTTGGACTGAAGAATTTTCTTCTTCCCATGCCTTCTAACCTGGATTATGCCGACCTTCGAGAAATTAGAATCCTCCCGAGAAATGGCTGCTTTTACGCCGAATTTGTTTACAAATCACTCAGCGTCCAAGTTGCCGTCAATCATCAAAAAGCCCTAGGTGTCGATCATGGCATTGATAACTGGCTTACTTGTGTCAGCAACTTAGGGACAAGCTTTATTATTGATGGTAAGCATCTCAAGTCGGTTAACCAGTGGTACAACAAGCGAGTAGCAACTTTGAGGGAGGGCAAATATAACGGTTTTTGGTCGCATCAACTGGTGCGATTAACCTCCAAGCGAAACCGTCAGATGCGTGATGCCGTCAACAAAGCAGCTCGTTTAGTTATCAATCACTGTATCGAGAACGGCATCGGTGTTATCGTTTTTGGATGGAACAAAAAGCAGAAAGATTCTGCCAATATGGGCAAGAAAACAAATCAAAAGTTTGTCCAAATTCCTACGGCACGATTAAAGAAGCGAATCGCTCAACTGTGCGAACAGCACGGTATCCAGTTTGTTGAGACTGAAGAAAGCTACACGTCTAAGGCATCATTTGTAGACCGTGATTTTCTGCCTACAATCGGTGAAAAACCCGATGGGTGGAAAGAAACAGGTAGGCGAGTAAAACGTGGCTTGTACCGGACGGGTGCGAAAAACTGGTATATTAATGCTGACTGCAA
>NZ_JAUBVJ010000245.1:0-1117 GCF_036702785.1 Microcoleus sp. AR_TQ3_B6
CCCGCCCGTCCAAAAAGGACGGGCGGGACGCCCATCCCACTTTCAAGAGTGGAAGTTATTTAATTCTCATTCCTAAGTGGTATAGCAGTCGCCAAAACTGTTATGGCAAGTCGCCATCAGGCGTTGAGAATTTTATATACTTTGATTGCTTTGTTCAACATTCCGTCCAGGATATTGTTTCTACCTTAATTTTTTTTAATAGCACAAGTATCACTTAGATGCTAGTGCAAGTCTGGGATGGTACTGCTGTGTGCAAATTTGTGGATGTCCAACATATCACTGTAGCTCTTGCTCTCATTTTTCCCAATCTTATCTACTTTGATAGGTGCGATCGAGTTCTTGCAACCGTGACACCAAATCTCCCAGTGCCATGACGTAAGCACCCCTAATCTTCTTTTTGTTGCTCAAATTCACTTGGGCACGGCTAAATACAACTACTCCAGTGACCTTGGTTAACTTCTTAGCTTTTTTGATAGCCTTCTTTTGTTGGCCAATCTGTTCCAGAAAATCTTTCTCAAAATCTATCCATTTCCCGTTAGAAGATTGATTCTTGAGCACATCCCCATCCAACACAACTACGGTTGGGTGAGACTTCACCTCAAGGATAAAATTGCTCCCTTTAGGCGATCGCAGCCACACATCGATATCGCCTACGTGCGGCAATATTAAGTTGTACTCACGCATCCATCCAGATTGGATTAGGGGTTCCAAAACTTGCTGAGTCTTTTCTTCACCATCGGCCCCTTGGTAATATTTCTTAGAGTCATTCCACAACCTGTTGCCCTCCGGAATCAACAGAGGGGCGGTTAATACCCCTATCAAAAGAGCTACAAGCAAAAATAAAGGATCAAAATGTGCTACCGCGTATACCAGCAGTGGCAACAACACCAACCCTGTTGCGGCACCGTACCTGTATAAGGCTTTAGTACGAAGCTGTTGAGCCTCGCGACGCAATTGTTTTCCAGCACCTTCGTTATATTGTGGCTGCATAAATGCACCTATGCACTTAGAGTTGACAATGAGAAAAGGTCGAATTATTTTTCTTCCTTCTTCCTTCTTCCTTCTTCCTTCTTCCTTCTTCCTTCTTCCTTCTTCCTTCTTCCTTCTTCCTTCTTCC
>NZ_JAUBVJ010000246.1:0-1099 GCF_036702785.1 Microcoleus sp. AR_TQ3_B6
TCGTGGGAGGAAACTTTTTTGATTCTGTTCCCCGTGGGGGCGATATTTACTTACTCTCTCCCGTCCTCCTTAATAGGGAATGAAGTGATTTTATTTCGCCGTGGAAAGACCCTGTAGCAAACACTGTTGAGTTGATTTGCTCAAACTATAAGCAATAAAAATATGTATACTCAGAATCAATTTAGTTGCTTTCTTATTGGAGAAGGAACTTTACCTATCCAATGTGCTGAACTTCTTTTAGAGCGGGGTCATGAGATTTTAGGCGTCATCTCCTCTGATGCATCGATAAGTAGCTGGGCGAAAGGAAAGGACATACCTCACATCCAGCAAACAGATAATCTCGTAGCATTTTTAAGCCAGCAGCCTTTTGATTACCTGTTCAGCATTGTCAACAACTCCGTTTTACCCAAAGAAATTTTGGAGTTACCGCGCATTGAGGCCATCAACTACCATGACGCCCTCCTGCCAAGGTATGCGGGAGTGAATGCTACCTCTTGGGCTTTGATGCATGGGGAGAAGACTCATGGGGTTACCTGGCATGTGATGACCGCTATGGTTGACGCGGGTAATATCCTCAAGCAGATTTCCGTCGAAATTAACTCAGACGAGACTGCTTTTACCCTCAATGGGAAGTGTTATGAGGCTGCCATTTGTTCATTTGCTGAGTTAATTGACGAACTCTCCAGTGGTCAAGTTTTGGGGAGAAAGCCAAACCTAGATGAGCGAACCTATTTTGGGCGCTACAAAAGGCCTCGTGCTGGAGGTGTGCTCTCATTCAATTGTTGTGCCCATGACATAGATGCCTTCGTTAGGGCTTTAGACTTTGGTCCATACCCAAATCCATTAGGTCTGGCAAAGTTGGTCATAGGGAACAACTCGATCGTAGTCTCTAAGCTCGAAGTATTAGGTGACGGGCCTAAGTCTCCTCCTGGAACGATAACAGCCATTGAACCCAGTTTTGTTAAAGTTTCTACAGCAAGTTACTCCGTAGCGCTGCGCCAGGTGCTAACTATGGGTGGTCAAGTGCTACCGATTCCTGATTTGGTCGCGAGATTTGGACTGCATGTTGGGTATCAGTTTAAAGACATCGAGCCGGAGC
>NZ_JAUBVJ010000247.1:0-1081 GCF_036702785.1 Microcoleus sp. AR_TQ3_B6
CGCATCCTGACCGGCGCCGAATTGATGCTCCAAGTCCGCAGCGTGACCCACAACGATGCGTCGAAGTTCTTCGCACGCGAGTGTGAGACTCAGAGTGCGGCTCTTTCGCCAAAGTGCCGCGCAAGTGCACGTTTTGTCTTCGATCGCCACAATGTTGATAATCCGACGGGGACGATGAAGCGCAGGGTCTTGCTGAGCTGGGACGCGGAACTGCAGCGTCAGGCATATGGAAAACGATAAGGGTTGAATCTACTCAAGCTGGAGCAGGTCCGCGTGCCAAATATTGTCGAAATTTCAATCAGAGCGCAGAACCAGCCTGATAGATTGGCCCTGCTTGCTTTGCTGGATATAGTCTCAGATGAAAATAGGTATAAATCTTTTGTAAATCAGTGCATGTCGGCGCATCCCGAGTACGTCCAGCGCCGCGCATTGCTTGAGGCCGGCTTCTTTTCCGGCATGGAGTTTCTTAGTTTGCTGCAAAGCAGCACTAATACTTCAAGTTTATCTACAGAATACGCTTCACGCGCTTTGAGGAAATTGAATGAGTGGATGTTCATTGGTGATATGACTAACCTGGTCCCTGGAAACGCGGTGTCGTTTCAATGGAACCATAAGCTAGTCGCAAGATTTAAAGCTCTATCTCTCATAGATAACATCGTCAACGGAACGTCATATTTAATAGAAAAGTATGAGAAGTCGGTTCTGCCGGTCATTGTGTCCGATAGTCTGGGCGACCTTTACACCGGGACCGGCTTTGTATCAAAAATATCGCCTCAGTCGAGCAAGTTTTTTATGGTCTCTGCGAAACATAATGTAGGAGACGACAAAAAATTCATAGAATTTGGATCGACCGATGTAAAACCTGTCGGGCAATGGTTCCTGCACCCCTCGCTAGATTTGGCCTGCATCGAGGTGACGACTGATGAAAATGTAGTGCCAATATACCTCTCGGAAATCGTAGAAATTTTAACGCAGACCATTTCTCTCGGCTACCCTGGGGTTGGGCGCGTAAGCAAGCAATATTTATTGGCTCACAGGGGAGAGGTTAACGCCAAGGTCAAGGACTATTCCCAGCAGGACT
>NZ_JAUBVJ010000248.1:0-1076 GCF_036702785.1 Microcoleus sp. AR_TQ3_B6
TTTTGACCCACATTCCCCAACCCCACAATCCGCGCTAGGAAACTAATTATCACTGGAAGAGAGCGCCCCATTGTCTGTTCCACAGAATTAGCCGCTCCAGCGATATTCCCCGCCGCGATATTTCCAATTGAATTAAATACCGCTTGTGCCAAGGCAGCTATCTGCGAACCACGCTCGATAAAGAACATGACGGTGTTGTAAATTGCCATCACCGCTTGAACGATCGCCCCCGCCGGATTAAACATCGAAATCAGCTTAGTAATCGCAGCAGTAATTACACTGCGCATCACCCATTCTTTAATCCCGCCGATTACTATTTCTTGCAGGTTTCCGGCAAATTCTGATATTTTCTGCCAAGCTGCTGCTAACCCTCCCGTGACCATTGTCCTGAGAAAATCAAAAGTTTTCTCCAGGCGCGCTACTTTCTGTTCGCCGATTTTATTGGTTAATTTAGCCCGCAATCTAGAATAAGTAGCACCCAAAACTTGCAGGACAAGAGACACAATTCCTTTGGTGTCAAACTGAGCTGGAACTGTTAAACCAGAACCCCCTAATGCACCCAACAACCAACCTGTCAAGCCATTCTTTAAGTGAGTGGTGGCGTTACCAGAAAACTTCTGGAAGCCACCTCGCACTGCACCGACGAGGTTGCCACAAAAAGCAACGGGGTCTTTGAGAATGTTGGTAAAAGCACCGCCCGCTTTACGCAGGATTCCCATTACCTTCGCACCCGCGCCGCCTGCCCTATTCAGGAAACCTTCAAAGGCGAATTCCATGACTTTTGTACCAGCAGCAACGGCAAAGTTTTTGATGCGTTTAATCGGTTCTACGAAAACGTTTTTAACCTTTTCAAATGCGCCCTTTGGATTGACCGCGTCACTTATTCCCAATGAGTTTAAAGCTTTACTAAAGAGTCCTTTAATTGCATCCCCAGTCAGGTTCAGTTTAGCGACTTCCCCATTAAACCAGTTAAATGCTTTCTGTAACGCTCCTGATTGTTGTAAATTGTTAAAAATCTTGTCGCCGTTTGGTACTAAGCCGAGCATACCGCGAATTAGGTTGGTAGCATTGCGCTG
>NZ_JAUBVJ010000249.1:0-1043 GCF_036702785.1 Microcoleus sp. AR_TQ3_B6
CCCTTTTAGAGTTCCCTGTGCTTGAGCATCAAAGGCTCTACAGTGTCCATCAGGAGAAAGAATCATCCCTTCTTGATACAAATACCCTGCTTTTTGGGGAACGAATATTGAAACACCACCAGCCAAAGACATATCGCACTCACCATTAAGCAAGCTTTGGCAGGCTAAGTGGACAGCGACCAGTGAAGTCGAACAAGCGGTTTGGATAGTGAGGCTTGGACCTGTCAGATTTAACTTGTAAGAAACGCGTGTTGCTAAGAAATCTTTGTCATTGGAAATAAAAGCTTGGAAACTGTCTCCTGTTGATTTAATATTTACAGTCGAACTAACATTGAACAACAGGTAGGTGTTTAGACCCGCTCCTGCGTAAACCCCAACCGAGCCTCCGTAGGTTCCAGGCGCATAGCCAGCATTTTCCAGCGCTTCCCAAGCACACTCTAAGAAGAGGCGCTGCTGCGGCTCCATAATCTTCGCTTCTCGGGGAGAAATGTCGAAAAATGAGGCGTCAAATAGATCTATATCATCCAGTACACCCTTTGCTTTCACATAATTTGGTTCGCGAAGCAAAGCCGAGTTGATACCTGAAGACTCTAGTTCTCTATCTGAAAAAAACGAAATAGATTCTACCCCATTCTCTAAATTCTGCCAGAATTCCTCAATATTATTTGCACCGGGGAAACGACCCGACATACCAATAATAGCGACGTCAAAATCAATATCATTATTATTTGCTTGGCTCATTTTGAATTTCCTCCTCTCTATGTTTAATTAAATGGTTTTTGTTAGGTTAAATGGTTTCGTCGTTCCATTGACTTACGGCGCATTTCGAGACGTTCCTGAGTTTGATGCACAGGAGTTTTTTCAGCCTGCTTAGGAGCTAAATATTCAACGAAAGAGCTTATACTTGGGTATTTAAACATCTCGGTAATTAAGAAATTTCGCTGCAAGATTTCTTGCAGTTTTCTCTGCACTTGAACCACGAGCAATGAATGACCACCTATATCAAAAAAATTGTCATGGATTCCCACTTTTTCTACCCCCAG
>NZ_JAUBVJ010000250.1:0-1032 GCF_036702785.1 Microcoleus sp. AR_TQ3_B6
TCAGTACCCGTTGTTACACCAGCAAGTGATACTGATTGCATTTGCCATAATATTGAGTATCCAAATCTCGATCGCCCCAACCAAGCTGACAACATTATCAACGGCAATGGTAGGGGTGCAATCCAGTTTGGCACACCAGAAAATGATGCTTTCTACGGCAGTCCAAATCAGAATATTTTCGATGCGGAAAAAGGCAACGATAACTTCTACGGCGGTGAAGCAAACGACATCCTTTACGGCAACCGAGGCAATGATTTTATTGACGGCAACAAGGGAGATGATATCCTTTTTGGCGGCAAGAATAATGACATCATCCTTGGCGGTAAAGGCGGAGATACGATCTTCGGAAATCGCGGCAATGATTCAATAAATGGTAAAGAAGACAACGACTTAATTTTGGGGTGTGAAGATGCTGATTTTATCGACGGTGGTAAAGGCAGCGATCTGGCATTTGCAGGCAAGGGAAATGATATAATCTTCGGCAGCGAAGGCGAGGATTATCTCTACGGCGATTATGGTGATGATACCCTCTGCGGAGGTACTGGCAATGATTGTCTGACTGGAGGTGCTGGCAATGATTTGCTAGACGGGTGCAAGGGAAATGATACTTTGATTGGCGGTTTGGGGGATGATTGTTTAATTGGAGGTGCTGGGAGCGATCGCTTTTTACTGTCTGCCAATTCTGGACTCGATATTATTGCCGATTTTGAAGCTGGAAAAGATTTGCTGGTGCTAGCTAATGGCTTGACATTCGAGCAATTAAATTTTACTGAAAATAGCGGTGCAACATTGATTCAGTTTAAGGAAACAGGAGAAATTATAGCTGCTTTAAAGGGACTTTCTGCTATCGGAATCAGAGCCAGTGATTTCAGTTTCATTTAAACAGGCTCACCACTGACGCAGACCGGCAACAAACGGTGTCCCGTTCCTCGACTTTTTGTGGCGATCGAGCATTTCCAACCTGACGCACCCTAGCCCAACTTTCTCTTTCTCCTCTTGCCTCTGTGTCCTCTGTGTCCTCTGCGGTTAAAA
>NZ_JAUBVJ010000251.1:0-1002 GCF_036702785.1 Microcoleus sp. AR_TQ3_B6
TCCCGCCCGTCCAAAAAGGACAGGCGGGACGCCCATCCCACTTTCAAGAGTGGAAGTTATTTAATTCTCATTCCTTACTATTTAATTCGCAATGGTGAGTTATCGGGATACACTGAAATAGAGATTGAAGTCATTGCAAATTTAGCTCGCTATCACCGAAAAAACCCTGCGAAAAAGAAGCACGATTTTTTTTGTAATTCTGCCGAAAAAATACCGGGAAGTAGTAAGTAAGTTGCATCCTTTTCTGCGGTTGGCTGTGGCTCTGGACAGGCGGCAGATCGGCGCAATTTCGGGTTTTAAATGAGAACACCGCCCAGAAGTTCGAGAGTTTCATTTGCGGCTGCAACTGCTCGATCCCTCAGACGATTGCGCTCTGAAACTCTGGAGTTTGGATTATAAAAAACCGTGTTTTGAGGATGAGTACAATCTCAAAGTAGTGGCAACTTTGGCTCCGACTCGGGTTCCAGTTTAAATACAAACCAGAGCCGGGAAACGGGAAACTTTAGGGTGCAGTGCCTTCGAGAGTCTTCGTGGTGAAGAAGACCCTCAAACGCTTGAAATGTCTGTCGGAGAGATGGTTAAATCTTTTTCTTTTAACAGGCGACCGGCAGTAAACTAGGTTGATTGCCGATCGCCCAACGGTAGGCTCGGGTAAAGCCGCTCGATCGCACCCTAGCAGCCTATTGGGCAGCGCAGCTACAAACGAAGAGATTGCAAGCATTTGAGGTACTTCCCTCGACTTTCGCTCGACACTCACGCCAGACAGGGCGGAGGATGTAGTACTCAGCCAAAGATGGTAAAATCATTGAGATCGTCGATCGCACTAGCTGGCACCCCATTCAAAGCAGCCAAAAGTTGACCGTTCTGACCAATCCTGATGAAAGCTGCATCAGCGTTTTGGGTAATACTAAGTTGAGCAAAAGTGAGACCGCCCCCTAATACGAGTAAGTCTTCACCTTTTGTGAAATCAGTAATGAGATCGGAACCTTCACCTGCTGTTAA